>DOVL01000109.1:2481-13520 GCA_003520105.1 Lachnospiraceae bacterium
GCCAGAGCCGCCTCCTTACTCTCCGCATAATAGCCGGTCATATTTCTTGACTCAAGTCCCTTGATAACCTTCTGTGCCAGAAGTTCATTTCTCTTAAATATGTTTTCGTTCATTGTCTCCCTCCAATATTTTACATTAATCATTACCGCAGTTTTGTGTAGATGCTGACTACGTCAGCACATCCCCTCGTGACTACGTCACTCGGCTCATTATCTACACATAAAAGATCCGAGACTATTTTAACATAAATCCCGGATCATTTTCTATAACATGAAAATTCTATTTTTAATTATATTTGCCATGTTTTATGCATATTAACACTCGCATCTTTTATTACATACTTAGCTCTGCGCTTTCCTGAAGCCATCAAAGAGATAAAGCCCCAGCACTGCGTTAAATCCTACAGCCGCAAATACACTGAACCTCTCCACGATTCCAAAGTAATCCTTCGGTACCGCTCCTGTTCCTATCGCACCGATAAACATCATTGCAAGAGCGATCATCGCACATATACCGATGCTCTTCAGCTTCTTATCCTTCATACCGGCTATGATCAGAAGCACCAGAGATGCGATTGAAAGAGATACCACAAATCCTGTGACTACCATATGCATGACCTCCTGGAAGGACTTGATTTCCTTGCCACTGTCTGCCAGAGGGAACATCTTATATCCAACATCCGAGATCAAATTCATGATTGCAAAGAGATATATTCCCACGCGAAAGAGCTTTGATCCAAGCTTCTTCTCAGATACAAAAATCGCTACACAGATTATACACACCATACCTCCGATGCTGTAAAACGCTGACAGCTGGCTCCAGAGCTTTCTTGAAGGTGCGCTATCCGCAGAAAGGTCGCTTACCGCCTGTTTCATCCAGTCATATCCAGGAAACTTAAGCGGTGAAAATACAACTGCTGCCGTATACGATAAAAAAGACAACAGCCCCGCCAATCCCATCCAATTTATCAGTTTTCTTTTTTTATCAGTTTTCTTTTCTGCTTCATCAATCAATGTTTTCTTAACTGCTACTTCTTGTCCAGCCATATTTTCTTCCTCTTTTCTGTCACTATTATTCATATTCTACTGACCGATATTTCCAAATACAATTCCACTGGATTCTTCAGGATTGTTTTTTACTATATATCCTGCAGAATTCGTCGATATAGTCCTGCATCATTTTTCCGACTGTAGGCATCCCTGCAGGATTTCCGTCAGCCGATTTTCCTGTACCATTTCCGGAAACTATTTTTTTCTCTGAACCCACCTCATTCGAAGTGCTTGCGAACATAAGATCAAATTCATGATCAAGTATCGCATGTACCGTCATCGCAAAGGACGTCGCAGCAACGTCAGGATTCACAAAATCAGCTATCCCCTTAACCTGCAATGCGTAGAAAAGCGTCTTGGTCGCATTGATCATGGTACGTGTTTCCTTAACCATGATATCGGCAGCCGCACTGTTGATCGAACGTTCCGACATTATCACCTTATAGAACTGAAACATCCTGGGATAACTTACCATTTTTCGATACGAATCAACCGATTCGAGAAGAATAGCCTTCAGTGGTATGTCCGGCGAAAGACTGTCATAATTGATTCCTTCCGAACCCATCTGCGTCTTGGAAGCTTCCCTGAGTATTCCATACATAGCCTCAACTATCTCATCTCTCGAAGAAAAATGATTATAAAGAGAAGCTTTGGTTATGCCAACCTTTTCGGCTATCTGCTGCATTGATACTGTTCCCAGCCCACGCTCGGCAGCCAGCTCAAGAGTTGCAGTTATGATCTCCATCCTTCTGTTTTTTGTTTCCTTCATGATCTATTCAACCTTTCATCTGTTCGTAACTGTTTTATGTATCTTGACGTTTGATATTTATGCTCTCGTGACCTCTTGATTGTATTTATACTACCGTTCGGTAGTTTTGTCAATACGCATTTTTATTTTTGTGCAACCACCGACTACGTCACTCTCCTCAAAAGTTTATTTAGAACGTGCGCCGCAAGGCGCACCATAAAAACACCCCGAATGTTTTGTCTGACATTCGGGGTGCAATTTACATCTCGATTACGTTTTATGTTATTTTAGTCAACTGATTCACTGCTTACAGGGAAGGTGAAATATGTATCCGGATAAGGCTCCTCATCCAGAGTAAAATGCCACCACTCCTCTTCAAGCGGCCTGAAGCCGTGAGCCATCATAGCTTCTCTGAGTATCATACGATTTGCGTACTGCTCCTCTGTTATCTCTGTATAATCCGGATGTGAAAGCTCACCAAAATAATCAAAAGTTCCGCCCATATCTACTTCCTTTTCAGTCTTCATATCGAAGAGAGTCAGATCAACCGTGCTTCCCCTGCTGTGTCCGGAATGAAGAGCTATATATCCCTGTTCAAAAAGCACCGACTTGTCCAGTTCAGGATAGAAATACTCCTTCATCCTTGTATCATCAGTATCTTCAGCCCACTCAACGAAATTGGTCACTGCCATCTGTGGTCTGTAGGCATCAAATATCTTCAGTCTGTAGCCTTTTTCTCTAAGGTCATCACTTACTTCCTTAAGTGCAGCAGCCGCTTCCTTAGTCAGAAGCGCAACCGGCTCCTCGTAACCATCTATCCTGTCACCGACAAAATTGTATGTAGAATAATATCTGATCTCAAGGATTGCATCAGGAACAGCCTCGCTTAAGAGAACAAAATCCGACGAATCTCCCGACAGCGTAACTCCATCTTCAGAAACAGTTGTATCTTCTGTCGTATCGTCATCTGTATTTTTCTCGACCTTTTCGATATCCTCAGACTGATCGATCGTAAGATCAAAATCAGCAAACATATCGCCTTCAGGAAGAGCCATCTCGAAGCCGTCCGTGATATCGATACTCAGCTCAGCCTTATCGATCTTGAGTCCAAGAATATGACCTCCCTTTGATCTATCGGTAGACACAAAATGCAGATGCCAGCCTGTCGCATTAAGATCGGACATATATGGCGGACAGTAGAGTCCGACAACAGTTCCCTCTATATTTTCGTAATCAAAGAAGGTCTGATCGGTCTCCAGAACTTCTGCAAGAGGCTTGTAAGGCTCCTCCTGCGCATACTCACTTCTGACATTCATTTCCGAGAAAGTTCCATCGATCCTGATAAAATAAAACCTGTTCTTTCCGAATTCATCGACCTTCTCATTAAGCTTATCCTGAAGTGCGGTTATACTGTCAACCCCGGATAGTTCCGCCTTCTCATCCGTATCAAAGAATGTCACATTCGAGAAAGGAATTGTTTCATCATCCGGAACCACTTCAACACTTCCGTCGGCAGCCGCGCGGTAAATAGTTCCGTCCAGAGTGATCATCTCACCGTTCAGTCCGTCAAAGGTACCGATGCCTATATCTCCCCTCTTCTTCAGCTCAGCTGCTGTTATACTTCCGTGATAATCACCGAATGTAAGTCCCTGAAGAAGTGAAACCTGAAATACAGTTTCTCTGTCAACCGATTCACCCGAATTATCTGCCTCGGTTGTAATATCTGTCTCGGTCTTCTGCTCCGTCTTCGCTTTATCCTTCTTTTTGGAACCACAGCCGGCCAGTCCCAGCATCAAAGCCATAGAAACAGCTGTGATCTTTACTACTCTTTTTCTCATTCAATCCCCTCTTTTCGTCAATTTTCTTTTAGATCATTATCATATTAACGTATGATCCGGTTATCAATCCTGTCATGAAGCTCAATCATCCCAGGTATTCAGCCATGGCGGCCACAGCTCTTCTCCCCGCACAGGCAACAACCACATCACTATATAATTATATCAAAAAGAATAACAAAAGCGCAACACCGGAGGGTGGGTACTGCTCTATTCACTTGACCACATTTTTCAAACATCTTCTTGAATGATTCAAATATATTGTTTATAATCATTTTTGCGTAAATTAATTAGATTTCCGGGAGCTGTAAAATGATTAAATATCAAGTTAAGAAAAATAAAAAATCCCGCATGACCTTCAGGCTGTTCGGATTATTCCTTATCTCCTTCGCTCTTCTCATGATAGTTCCTACGCTTATGGGCTACGAAAAGGTCAAGGTTTTCTGGTTAATAATCACCGCTCTTTTCGGTCTGTACGGATTAGCACTGGTTATACATTCATTTGGTAAAACTTCCTACGATATCGACTACGAATTCAGAAAAGATGATATGCTTGTCAAGCATCACTGGGGCGAGACCACATATCGCTATGAAGATATAACCGATCTCTCACTCATTTCTCCTGAAAATGAGAATGTTTACAGCATCATAAATATCCGCTTTAAGAAGGAAAACTTCATCATTCCCTTCACCTTTAAGAAGGAGTTCTGTGACAAGGTCTATACCTACGTTAACGAAAGAATGACCGTCAAGATGCTCGAAGAGGATCTCGGAAAACCGGAAGATACCGATAGTAAAAAAGAATAATTCACGTAAATACAGACAAAACATACATCTGGCATGTAACGCTAAAAAAATGGCATCCATCTGTGATATATATCCGAAATACCGGACACATATCACTGACGGATGCCTTCTTTTAATATTTCTACCAGATTCTCTCATCGATCGGCAGGTACTCTTTGTGCTTGCCGACGTATTTATATGCAGGTCTGATTATCTTACCATTATTTACAAGCTCTTCAATTCTGTGAGCCGACCAGCCCGGAATACGGGCTATCGCAAACATCGGTGTGAAGAGCTCGATAGGAATTCTGAGCATTGTATATACAAAGCCACTGTAGAAATCAACATTCGCGCAGACAGGCTTATGCATATCTCTCTTATTCATTATGAGTTCCTTGGCTATCTTCTCAACTCTCTCATAAAGCTCAAACTCTTTGGTCATTCCCTTCTCTTCCGAAAGCTTTCTTGCCGCCTCCTTAAGGATGACTGCTCTCGGATCCGAGATTGAATAAACCGCATGCCCCATACCATAAATAAGTCCCGAATGATCAAAGCCCTTTTTATCGAGAAGATCACTGAGATAAGCCGAAAGCTCCTTCTCGTTCTCCCAGTCGGATATGTGCGACTTCAGATCATTGAACATCTGCTGAACCTTAAGGTTCGCACCACCGTGACGAGGTCCCTTAAGTGAACCGAGTGATGCAGCTATTGCAGAATATGTATCTGTATGTGAGGTAGTAACAACATGGGTTGTGAAGGTAGAGTTGTTTCCTCCGCCGTGATCTGCATGAAGCACCAGACAGATGTCCAGTACACGCGCTTCAAGATCGGTATATTTTGTATCAGGTCTGAGAAGTCTAAGAATATTTTCAGCCGTTGTAAGATCCTTCTTCGGTCTGTGAATGATAAGACTCGAATCCAGATATTTATGTCTGTAGCTCTGATAACCGTAAGCTGCGATCAGCGGAAATCTTGCTATAAGTCCCAGGCTCTGCTGAAGGACATGTCTGATTGCAATACTGTCCGGATCATCATCATATGAATAAAGTGTCAGAACGCATCTCTGCAGAGTGTTCATGATATTCTTGCTCGGAGCTTTCATGATAACGTCTCTGTTGAAGTTGGCCGGAAGCTCTCTGAACTCGCCCAGAACCTCCATAAATTCGATCAGCTGCTCTCTGGTAGGAAGCTCGCCGAAGAGAAGCAGGAAGACTGTCTCCTCAAAGCCCCTTTTTGAACCTCCGAAGCCCTTGATCAGATCACTGACATTATATCCCTGATAATACAGTTCGCCCGGAATAGGAATACGTTCTCCGTTCTTCTCCTCGAAGCCGTTAACATCGGAAATCTCAGTAAGGCCTGTAAGAACGCCCTTACCGTTTGACTCTCTGAGGCCTCTCTTAACATCGTATTTTGAATAAAGTCTCTGATCGATCTGTCCCGAATCAGCGCAGAATTCCAGATATTTATCTACTGTTTTGTTAAACTCGTCATTACTGAACATTACGAACTTCTCCTCTCTCCGGTTCATAATCTATGATGCATCTCTCAAATGCATTTACCACCTTGATATCCTTATACGAGTACTCCTTGGTGAACTGTCTGCCGTAGCTGCGGTGCACATGACCATGAATGAACAGCTTGGTTTCCTGTTTATCAAGCACATCGTAGAAGCATTTAAAGCCCATATGCGGAAGGTCCTCTCCGTCATGCAGACCGAAAGCCGGCGAATGTGTAACAAGTATGTCTACGCCCTTACTCTTCCACATCTTAAACTTCATCTTTCTCACTCTGGCAGCCATCTGTCTTTCGGTATACTGGAATAATGACTCATTCCCGTAATTATATTTCATGCTGCCTCCGAGTCCCATGATCCGAACACCCTTATACTCATATATCCTGTCCTCAATGGATTCACATCCGTCGGGCGGAACATCCTCGTATTTATAGTCATGATTTCCATGAACATAAAGCACCGGGCACTTGGCGTAGGTTGCCAGGAATGACAGATAGTGCGGATCAAGATCACCTGCAGAAATGATAAGGTCTATCCCCTCAAGCTTACTCTTCTCGAAAAAGTCCCAATAATATTTAGATTCAACATCAGCTACCGCTAGTATCTTCATCTTCCTTAAGTACACCCTTCAACTCTACGATCTCTCGCGCATTTTCCTTCAGACTGTCAATGACAGGTATGGTTCCTTCAACATTTTCAAGGAGCCAGTCCATGGTCATGATCTCCTCAGGCGGCATAAGCCTTCCCTCAGGGTTCTTCTCCTCACCCGTATTACTTACGATCCTGTCCTTAAATACGGCAAAGCTTCCGTCGGTTATCTCCTGCTTCATGGCAGCGACCAGTCTGCTCGTGTTATAAGGAAGCTTATTGGAAAGCAGTATATCGATAACTCCCGAAGAAAATCCCCACCAGTAATTGACCGGAATACCGGCGTTACCGCTGTCGGCATCATCCCAGGAATCATTGATTATAAGCTTTATGATCCTCTCATACATAACGCCCCAGTTATAGAGCGGCATGGCTATATTTTCCGGCTCACCGGCCGAAAGCTTGTACATACCGAAACGTCTAGAAGCATTATTTGGTCTGATCATATCCTGGTCAGAGATATAATCAATGTTGTCCTCGAAGAACTCCCTGTACATCTCGGAACGCTTCTCCTCTTCCTTGAGCGTCGTCCACTTAAGGTTAACGACAGCCTTCGGATTGACCATCAGCGCACCCATGGCGAAGGCATTGATATCTGCCGTAACGCCAAATATAGGATAGTTTGCAAGATAGCCCAGACGGTTAGTCTCGGTGAGACATCCGGCGATCATTCCCGAAAGGAACTTCGCCTCATAAAGTCTCGCATAATAGGTTCTGATATATCTGTGTGAAGTATTGAGTGAGCAGTTAAGTATCTTTACATTCGGATGCTTGACCGCACACTTGAGGCTTGCATCAACAAGTCTTGAGGTCGTTGTAAATATAACCTCAACCTTCTGCTTCTCGATCAGCTCGTCCATTGCGAGGAGTGCCTCGTCCTCGGTCTCGGCAGTCATGATCTTAAGTGTATTTATCTTATTTCCAAACACTTCCTTGATGTGATTACGACCCAGTTCGTGCGCATAGAGCCAGTCAGAGGTCATCGGATCTCTGTCGTAGATAAATGCAACCTTAAGCGGTCTGGCCGCGGTCGGTGCAGGCGTAAACATCTGACCGATTATCGACTTCTTACCCTCAGCCGGAGGTGTAAGATTGATATCGAGTATCTCATTCTTGTTCTTGGTCAGATACTCCTCCCAGGTTCTCTCTATGGCCTTCTTCATCTCATCTCTGGACATATCGACAGCTTCATAGAAATCATATATGTCGAGGAAGGCAAGGAAGGCGTCACCGGTGGTTATATTTTCAAGCTTCTTACCACCCTTTTGCTCATAGCACTCCCTGAATTTATAATAAGCGGACATAAAGTCCTTGGTATCGTCCTCAGTCCATACCTCAGCCGCACTCCTTACATAATCTTCAGGATCAACTGCATATTCTGTCAGCATGGCAGAGGTAAGCTTGCCGGTTTCTCCGGCAGTTTTACGGATCATGGCTCTTTTTGAACTAAATACATCATTAATAAGCTTCTGGAAGTTTCCTTCATCACTCACCCAGATATCGTTGATACCGGTGATCTTGTTGAAATCCATGAACTCGTAATAGATCTTATTTTCTTTTTCATCAGTCCTCTTCGGTATCTTCCTGATAACCTCGGCAGGTATCTCAAGAGCATCGAAGAACTTCATTACACTGGCTCTCTTGTTGCCCTCGATGACATAGAAATAGTTGAGGTATTCATAGACCTTTATAGGGTCCCTGATACCCTCATGCATCTGAGCATCAGCAAGAGCTGACCACTTGTAGGCAAACTCTGTCTTAGGCTCAAGAATAGGCATGAAATTATTTGCAAAGGAATAGGTTCTGCTTCTGGTCGAGGTTCCGACTACACGTGAAAGCGGGACGCAGATCACTCCGAGACTTACTTCCTTTACGATATCGTTCTCCGAGAGGATCTCGTCGAGAACGGGAAGGTAAGGATGTCTACCTTTCTGGACTGCGGTTTTATAAGCTTTGACGCCCATCTTCTGGGCCTTCTCATATTCGATGATTGACATATATACTCCAATTTTAAAAATAGTATTACTATAGACTCCTCAAATCAGTATACGCATTTCTCGTCGAGTTAATAGTTTAGCCATACTGTTCAAATGATTAACGATATAATATGTTCTCAGCGAATGAGAAGTCGTCCTCGCTGAGCGTCGTATTTGAGAAGCCGGCTTTGTTGAGAATATCAAGGAGGCGGGCGGCTTCGTCGTCTGTACAGGTCATTTTACCACTTTTTCTAAGATATTCAAGCTGGGTTTCGTAATTCATCTTGTCCCGGAAGTCCTTGTCCTTACGCTTTTCTTTCTTGATGAAACGCATATATTTAAGGATCAGCCGGTCGTTCGGAACTGCGCGTGAATACCTGAACAGATACACTATAGTCGGACGGAAGAAGATCATCGTGAAGACCAAAGCTGCCACGGCAAAGATCAAGATGAGTATCAGGGCAGCCTTATTCATAACGCTGTCATCTATCTTGAACTTGAAGCCTCCGCCCTCATCTGCAGTCTCTTCGTCATCATCACCACCGACAGAGTTTCTGAACTGCTCCCAGAAATCAAATATTTCCGTCTCGCCGGATGACGGCGTTGCTTCTACTACCACCCAGCCTTTTCCTTCGATATATGCCTCAACCCAGGCGTGGGCGTTTGCATCTGTTGCATCAACAGAAATAAGGGCAGTTTCTCCAATTGCGGAGTAGCCGTCATAGTAATCACTGTATTTTGCATCATCCACAAGCTCACCGTAATGAGTTGCATGATCGTAGGATATCGCATAGCCCTCACAGTATCTCGTAGGAATATTGAAATATCTGAGTATCAGGGCAGTCGCACTTGCGAAATGCGCACAGTAGCCCTTCTTATTCTTCGTCAGGAAATAGTTAACAAAGTCCTTGCCCCTAGGTGTTGCACCCGGCCTTATGGTATAAGGAACATTTTCCTGGAAATAATTACTTATACTCTCTATTATCTCTTCGGTAGTTTCCCCACCGATATGATTTTTCTCAACAAATTCTCTTATAACGTCATAATTCTCATCCGGAATACGGCGACAATCCGCATCAACAACCGAGTTCTCTGAACGGAATAACTCCGGATCAAAAGCCTCATCCGACAAATAGAGATCCGGATAGTACTCATACTCAACTGTCGAATTATAATAAACCATGTGGTTGGTATCGTCCGAATAATACGGAAGATAGATGGTTGAAGTGGCATCAACATTTGTAATCTTCAGCTTGGCCTTTGCAGCACCCGGAAGGCCTTCTTCATAAGCTGCCTTAAGCAGTTCAACCGTATCGTGATTCTCGCCCTGAGGGGTTCTGAAATCAAGATTCATGCTCCACGAATTCTGGTACGGATTATATATATTTCCGACAAACTGTTTGAGATAAAGCGTATCATAGCTGTACGGTGTATATTCAACGGTTATATCGGTTTTGTAATCAAGTCTGACGGAGGCAACACCACCGAGGCGTCCGGTCGAAAGGCCTCCCCTGTTTGCATAGTAGTTAAAGATTCCTTCGAGACCGAGCGTAAAGAGATTGGTTACCGTCTCCATTGTTGCTTTCTTGTATTTATTCTGCCCCTTGGCGTCGTAGGTATCCTTCGGGACAAACATTCCGGTTATATTTACAAAAAGGAATACGAAGATAAAGCCGATCAGCATGACCTGCCTAAGGCTTCTATGGTCTATTCCATAGCTGAGACCCTTCTTATCATGATAGAAGACGCTGCTCCTTCTGTAGAGCCTGTAATGTCTTCCCGCACGCAGGAAATACGCCATAACTATTCCGCCGAGAAGAAGCACCGTATAGAAGGTCGATGGTTCATTTTCAAAATACAGCGGAATAATGCTCAAAAACATTACTATCACGGCCGTGATCAGATATCTCGCTCTTCTGGAAATATAATTGTTGATCAGAATATTTATGAGCATTATGAAGAAAAGCACCGTTATGGTTATCGCCGTATATCTGTCGTCGATCTTCTCACTGTAATGCTTCATACCTTCCATATCGAGATAGATGGAAGCCCTCTCCATCGTATCGTTTATTATGGCATAGAAGCCCGAATTTATATAATCCTTGAGGTTATGCGCCGTAATGGCAAATATACCGAAGTAAACTATATATCCCACATTTTCGGTAAGATTGTTGTAATAGAGAAGTGAGCAGAGAAGCGCCGTGGAAAGCGCGATCAGATTGACAAGAAGCTCGTTATATTCAATCTCAAGCGCCGAAAGGAATATACCCGCACCGCCCATCGTAAGGCAGTAAGTAATAAGGCCCTTGATAATAAGTGTATGAATACGATTCTCTTTGATATCGTAAACACTCTTATCAACAGCGATTCCTCTGGTGATCTCAATATTCTCTTTCTCCTTAAGCACCTTGTGCCATGGATGAACCTTCATATCTCAGTCCTCAAAACTACTGTCTCACTGCACTATTCATTCAGCGCGTA
>DOVL01000215.1 GCA_003520105.1 Lachnospiraceae bacterium
TACGAGGATCTCTTGTAAGGTATCCTGCAGACTTAAGAACAGGTCTGAAGTCAGCTGATACTGTAAGAAGTGCTCTTGCAATACCATGTCTGATAGCACCAGCCTGGCCTGTGAAACCGCCGCCGTATACATTTACAAGTACGTCATACTTTCCGTCAGCACCTGTAGCAACGAGTGGCTGCTTAACGATAACCTTAAGTGTCTCTAATCCAAAGTAGTCATCGAGTGACTTCTTGTTAACTGTTATATTTCCTGAACCAGGTACAAGGTAAACTCTAGCAACACTGCTCTTTCTTCTTCCTGTACCATAGAATTTAGCTGCCTTTGCCATTTACTTCTTCCTCCTTCTATTAATACTTGATCTCAAGTACTTCAGGCTTCTGTGCCTGCTGCTTGTGATCCGGACCTGCATAAACAAAAAGCTTGGTAAACATGCTTCTTCCAAGAGGTCCCTTAGGAAGCATACCCTTAACTGCGTGCTTGATAACTTCTGTAGAATCCTTAGCAAGCTGATCCTTAAGGGTTATTGACTTAAAACCACCGATATGGTCTGAATGGCTGTAGTATACTTTATCGTTCAGCTTATTTCCTGAAACTTTGATCTTATCTGCGTTGATTACGATTACATAATCACCTGTATCAATGCTTGGTGTAAATGTAGGCTTATTCTTGCCTCTTAAAATCTTTGCGACCTCTGATGAGAGACGTCCTAATGTATGTCCGGTGGCATCAACTACGTACCACTTTCTATCAATCGTTGATGGGCTTGCAACAAAGCTCTTCATCTGACGTGTTCCTCCTTGATATATTCTATTAAATAACTGTTCACGTAACAAGATGTGCATCACTATTCCGGGGCATGGTATAGGGATACCCACTACTCGTCACAGAATGGTATTATATGATACTTTATCTTATATGTCAAATATTTTTTTCTATATATATCGTATCTCCACCAGCGTAAGTCCTCTGGCTTCCGCAGTGTCGCCTGCGCGACTACGATCCCTGCTTTCGATAATCTCCTTAACTTCTTCCGGAGCAAGTCTGCCGCTGCCGACATCCATAAGTGTTCCGGCTATGATTCGGACCATATTGTAGAGAAAGCCGTTGCCGGTTATGCGTATGGTGATCATCCTGCCCTGCCACGAACTGTCTGGCATTCTATTATCTGAATTTATACATCCAACCGATTCTAAATCTTCGTATTGATCTGAAGAATCATCGTTCCTATCACATGATATTCCTTTATCAGTATCACTTGTTATCACATCACACGAATAGATCGTTCTGGTCTTGTCGACCACACTGCTTCCGGCTGAACAGAAGGCTGTAAAATCATGCTCTCCTACTATATAAGACGCTGCTTCCTGCATCTTTTCAGTATCCAGCGAAATATAGCAGAATTTTGAATAAAGCCTGTAAAGTGGATTCTCAATGCGATCATTATATATCTTATATTCATAGGTTTTGACTGTATCTGCGTGTCTCGGGTGAAAATCGTCCGCCACTTCGACCGACTCTCTCACACGTATATCCTCAGGAAGTCTCTGGTTCAGAGCCATCTTCAGTTTGTCGGCAGGTATACGTGTCTCAGCATCAAATACGCATACATTTCCGAGTGCATGGACTCCGGAATCGGTACGGCTTGCACCGATCACCTGGATTTCCTGACCCAGAAGCTCAGTAAGAGCCTGATTCAGAACACCTTCTATCGTAATACCATTCGGCTGCACCTGCCATCCGCAGTAAGATGTACCGTCATATGAAACTGTGAGCTTATATCTTTTCATATTCTCGTCCTATAATGATAATACAAACATCGGTCTATATTATAACTACGTTTATTTATACAAATTCAGTATTATCCCTTTTCAAATAAACAGATCTATTACTTCAGCATTAATAACTCTATAACAATATATTCAGCACGATCGTCAGCACCAGCGCTGCGATTACAAAAAACAGATACATCGAGTCATTTCCGTCATAACGGAGCGGATCCACCTCAGTTCTCGGTTCGGAACTGTCGTAACATCTGATGTCCATGGCATTTGCGAGCTTCTCGGCTTTATCGAGCGTTTTTCTGAACAGCGGTATCATTATCGAGATGCTGTTCTTCAGGCGCTTAAATATATTTCCCATGGTTATATCAGCGCCGCGTGATGCCTGAGCGACTCTGATCTCGTTCATATCGCTTCCGAGGATCGGCAGGAACATAAGTGCAACCGTCATGGTCATGGCAGTGTCCTCTTTCACGTGGAAGCCATGTTTAATCCCCTTCAGCAATTCTCTCGCCGTCGTAGTCTTGATCATGATGACACACATGAAAGCCGTCATCAGAAACCTCAGAAATATAAAGAGTGCGCCCGAAAAGCTCATAAATATCAGATTGATCAGAAATCCCGCAAGAAGCAGAATAATCGCCATTCTCATCGATCTGATAAATCTGAAGACACTGATACCCGAAAGAGCTATGCTCACAATCAGCAAGGCTGCCGGAATCAGCAGCATTATATATTTTTTTGATAGAATACATATAAGTGCAAAGATCAGAACCGTATACAGCTTAGCCCTCGGGTCAAGACCGTGAACGAATGATTCTCTGTCCTCATATCTTCCTTTATTTACATCGTAGAGATACATAATTCTATCTTTCTGTTCTCATTCTATTTTAAATATATTTATTAATATCTTTAAGCTTACTAGTGAGTTATAACGATCACGCATCTGCCTGCTTCGAGATAACTCTTTACAACTCCAGAAAGCGCATCGATTCCGGTCTCATCAAGGCCCGCATCGGATTCATCCAGGATCAGATAATCCGGTGTATTTGCAAGGATTCCTGCAATACCGACCCTTCTCTTCTCTCCTCCGGAAAGTGCCTGAACAGATCTTTGCCAGAGCATCTCATCAACATTCATATATGTAAGTGCTTCTCTGGCCGATCTTACGGCACTGTTGTTGTCGAAGCCCATATTTTTCGGTCCGAACATAACATCCTTGATGACCGAATCTGCGAAAAGCATCTTGTTCGGATTCTGACTGACGTAACCAACTCTTCTGCGGAGTGAATTGATATCAAAAAGAATTCCTTCTTCAAGATTTGAACCCGCGCCCTGTCTGACAGGATTAGGTCTTCTAAGCTTAGTCACCGGAAGAGCCTTACCATCAAGATAAACTCTGCCCTTCTTAGCCATCAGAAGGCCGTTAAGGAGCATTGCAAGGGTTGACTTGCCTGAACCACTCTCGCCCCTTACAAGATAGGCTCTACCCCTTTTAAATGCATATGATACATTGGCAAGAACCATCTCTCTGCCATAAGTAAAGCTTACTCTGTCCAAAAGGAGT
>DOVL01000019.1 GCA_003520105.1 Lachnospiraceae bacterium
TTTTTTGTGCAGGCAATGAGCCAAGTGGCCGCGTGCATGCGTGCATGCAAACGTGGACATTTGGCGAATGACCATCACCGAGTGACGAAGTCACGAGGGGGTGCCCTGACGGAGTCAGGGTCTGCACAAAATGTGCAGGCTGATCATGCGTAGGTAAATCAATCACACATTAAGCGGTGTAATGCGCAGGTGAAGCATGTACAGTTAATTCAATTAATGGTGTATATGTGTCGCTGACGCGTTCATACATGTGTGTGGTGTCGCTGACACGTTTATACATATGTGTGGTATTAATGCTGTGCAGAAATATAACAGTATTAACTATCGGTGCATCTGCAGTTTACGTACTGCGTCAACACGGTTGCCTGAATCTGTCTTCTTGAGCAGATTTGATATATGAAATCTTACGGTGCTCTTTGATATAAAGTATTTTTCCGCAATCTCACTGTCACTGAGACCATCCCTGATACAACTGAGTATCTCGGACTCTCTTGCGGTGAGATTGTATTTTTTTGAAAAGTCGGCAAGAAGATTTTCTTCCGTTAGAGGCTGTTCCTTTGGAGTTTTGCCGATCATATAGTAAACAAATAATACCAGTAATATTGAATAGATAGCTGTAGATACCAAAAGCTGTGCAATAAGCGGTATCTGAACGTAGAAGAAGATCACGGTTACAGCTACATCGATCAATCTGGAAAGCATCAGACCGAAAGCTGCGAAAGGAAGCAGGCAGGAAGAATCCTTTTTAAGGTCGGTGAAGGAAACAACCCTGTATACTGCAATAAAACCGATAAAGAGGTAGCTGAGGCATACAGCCACAGTGCCGTTCTCACTGTTATAAAGGATGGAGGTTGCAATAAGGGGATAAGTAAGACTGGCAAGAGTGATCAGTTCACCGAGCTGTCTGGATCGGTCTATGATGAAACCGGCTGAAATAAGACCAACCGCATAGAAAGCCCTTCCGAGCGTAAAATTAGCATTGGATGTACCGGGGAGCGAGAGATAAAGACCTGAACCTATGGAGCTTACAAATGACATTATTAATATAAATACAACCAGCCAGCGGAAGTTTTTCTTTATTGCAGAAGCATGTTTCGGATCAATGTCAGACATTATGTTAACAGAAACTGTTTTATGTTCATTTTCGGAAATTATGTTAACAGAATCACCTTCAGAATCGATACTCTGTTCTTTTTTAGTTGAAATAAGTATATCGTCAGTCGGAAGTATCGGAAGATCTTCTCCGCAATAGACTATCATTATTGTTGTAACTGCAAATATTATGTAAACATAAACAACGGAATCAGATACAAGAAATTCAGAGCCGTCGATAACAGTCAGGAAATATGTTCCGACAGATGCTACGGCATAGCTGAAACCGTATGATTTGCCGATATCATTGACACCCACAAATGCTGAGAGAAACGTCAGATAATATCCGAAATACAGTCCTACGAGAAGATTAAATAAGCTTCCGAAGATTACTATTACAGGGCCGCTTTCACTTAGCAGCATGATAGCCATAAGAGGTATGCCGGCAATAAGTGTGGCAATAAATGTGTTTTTTCTTCTGAAAGCTACCGGCCATTTACGTATACAAATAATGAAGATGGTGATTCCAAGAGCCTGAAGCAGGTAATTGAGTCCCGAGGTTATCAGATCTACCACATCATCACCATAATAATCAGTCAGAAGATACATCTGCGACATGTAGGCTGAGCCGGTGTAAAAAAAGCAGAAAGCAACCAGAAGTGTGTAAAGTATTGCTTTGTTATTCTTAAAACTCTTGATCTTTTCCATTTGTGTATAACCTCGTGAATTAAAGTGAATAATAACTGTAAAATAGAAAAATGCAGAAATGATGTTATGTAAACTGAGAGTACTGCAGAATTGTATAATTCATATGAAAAAATATTAGCATATTATCATTTTTCAAACAACTCTTAAAACGACGTATTTACGTGTGCCTATCACTAATCAAACAACAAATTTCAAACCATTGTGATACGATTAAGGGGATTCTATATAGTCAATCAGTGTGCCCGATGATTTGGAGTTATGTCTTAGATGTGACAGAAAATCAGTCGCAGAGCGTGACTGAAAATAACTTGCAGATAATAATAAAGGTGAATTTGGGCAGATGATCGAAGAGTAGAGGAGGAGAAAGGATGAGAAAGAGTAGAATAGGACAAAGGATACTGAGTTTTCTGCTGACTCTGGTTATGGTGGTAGGGCTTTGCTTTGTCGGGCTGCCTGCATATGAGTCATATGCTGATGAGCCGGTTTCATCTGCAATGGTAAAGCTGAGTATAGGCTTCAGAGAAGGGAATGCTGACCTTGGAAAGGTTCAGTACAGCATAGATGCCGGTACAAGCTGGATGGATGTGACGAAAGATGTTTCTGAACTCGAGATAACTCTTGCAGATAGTGAGCTTAGATTAAAAATAGTTCCGAATGAGAATTATTCTGTAGATTACGCAGGTGTAGAGCTTTCAATTGGCGAAGAGCGTAAGTCCGGATCAGATTTATCAAGTATCGGTCTGGACAGTGAAGAGGGCTATACCGTTCCGTCAGGCATCGAAAATGTCTCTCTGTCACAGATTGAGTTTAGAGAGGGCGGCAAAGAACCGGATGATGGAGAAGAAACTGACATTCCGGATGGTATGGCTGCAGCGATCATTAATCTGAGTGGTCCTGAAGGCAGCTGGGCGCTTTCTCCGGCTGTTGATGAGCCTTATGATATTAAGAACGAGGATGGCAGTGCAAGTGCACCATATTCAAAATACGCTTATGTTGCCGGTATTTCCATAAATGGAAGCGACAGAACAAACAGGATGATGCATTATAATAAGGATGAGGATACAAGAAACCTTGAATCACAGATTGTTGTGTTTAAAAAAGACAGTGAGGACAGCGTAACCTTTACCTTTAATACATCCTGGAGCGACAGGATTGAGGAAGTGAAGGTCAATGGTACAGTTTACAGTATTTCGCTTGATTATGATGACAGATATTCGTGGCTGACGGCTTTCGGTAATCAGGATATAAGGTTTGATATTTCAGGAATAGTACTGCCTACACCTGATTCTGAAGGAAGATATGTATTTGATGTGGAGCTGAAAGTAAGACCTATTACATGGGATGAGTGTTTTGTCGGTAATTTCCTTTGGTCAAAGGATGAGCATTTCAGTCCGGAGGGACCTGACCCGAGTGATATCTATATAGGCCACTCGTCACTTATTCTTGAATCTGTTGATTTTAATAATGGCAGGGAGGATATCCACTGGCAGATTGATGCGGAGGATGACGGGACTGATAAGGAATACACATACGAGGAAAATGGAGTGAGTTATGATTATGCGCACTTCTCGATGAAATATCCTGAAAATGACTGCTCGATGGGTGAGATGGTTATCCCTGAGGGCGCAGAGGTAACTATGAAGATAGTTCCTGAATATGGTTATCAGGTTAAATCCTTCTCGGGAGTTGATTTTGAAGAAGGAAATGTTAAACTTCAGGGCGGACAGTGTGAATTCACATTTGTTGTGGGAAGAGGTAATTTTCATATCGGAGCAAAGGTTGAAGAGCAGGAGGATGATCTGATCAGCAGTTCAGATGCTGTTGTAGGCGGAGGAGTCCTTCTTCCTGAAGGGATCATTGATTCAGGAACAGCGAGACTTGATGTTTCGGATGCAGAGCTGAGTGAGGCTAAGATAAGTGATTTTAATGATGTTGCTGAGAGAGAAGGTCTTGAGATAGGAGCATTTCTTGAACTGGATCTAAAGCAGGTGTTCTTCAAGGGAATGGACGATGACATGGAGGTTTGGGAGAATCCTATAGAGCTTGATGAGCTTAAGGACGACGATAGTATACTGGTTGGTCTTCAGCTTCCTGAGGATGCGGAGATACCTGATGATCTGACGATCATTCATAATATTGATAATGGAGAAGAGTTTGAGATGATCGAGCCTGTTTCAATAGAAAATAACATGGTAATCTTCGAAACAAAAGGTTTCTCGAGCTACGCACTTGCTTTCAGTGTTGAGGATACTGAGGATTCTTCAACTGAAGATGTTACAGAGGACGGATCTTCGGAAGAAGTCACTTCTGAGGAAGGCGCATCAGAGGAGGCTGCAAAGGATGCTGATATTGAGGAAGCATCAGAGGATAAGACAGATGCAGCTTCCGAAGCGGCAGATAATTCACCTAAGACCGGTGACGGCAGTGAAACCGGTCTCATGATGATAATCCTCCTTTTATCTGCGGGAATAATGTGTGTACTGGCACAAAGAAAAAGGAATAATGTGCGTACTGCCGAAAAAAAAGAAAGGTGAATTATGTCTCCGACAATTCGTCAAGAGTCTTGCCGTAGGAAGGTATGAAATCTCTCATAAAATCAGAAACTTCAGGAAGCTCGCCGCAAAGTTCGGTGAGCTTCTTTTCTATACTGAGCTTGGCACTGCGGAACTCTCTGTTGCCGGAGTTTTCCTCCTCGATACATTTGATATAAGCGGAGAGCTTGTCTGCAGCCTTGACGAGACGACGCATATAGCGGTCATTCTCTGTATTTTCTGCTCTGTAAAGCTTCTCAAATTCAGGCCTCAGATCATTAGGAAGCTCGTTCAGAAGCTTCTTCTCAGCGATTGATTCAACCTCCTTGTAGGCTGCCTTGATGTCCTCGTTGTAGTATTTTACAGGAGTAGGCATGTCGCCGGTGATGATTTCGGAAGAATCATGATAGAGACCGATGAGAGCAGCTTTTTCACTATCGAGCTCTTTGTTGTAGCGCACATTTCCGATGACGCAGAGTGCGTGTGCAATCATCGCTACCTCCAGACAGTGCTCCGACAGATTCTCAGCCCTCGAGTTTCTCATGAGCGCCCAGCGCTCGATATATTTCATACGTGATATTGTTGCGAAAAAGTTGTAGCCCATATTTCCACCATCCGTTCTGTTGATGTCATAATTATATCTGTGCATCAAATATAATTCAACAATAACATTTGGGATGGTGACGATGAGTGAGAATAATTGTACATTTCTTTTGACATACTTTGTATCTTGTAGCACAATATAACAATAGAAGGTTATTTGCTTTGGGAGGAAATGGATTGAAGCTGAGCAGTTTATTAAAATACAACAACATAGTCATCCAGTGCCATGACAATCCGGATGCGGATGCGCTTGCGTCGGGATATGCGCTGTTCTGGTATCTGGAGCAGAAGGGGAAGAATCCGAGGTTTATTTACCGCGGGCGTAATCAGGTGCAGAAGAGTAATCTGATGATCATGATCGACAGGCTGGATGTTCCGGTTGAATATGAGCCTTATTTTGATGAGAAGCCGGAGCTTCTGGTAACAGTTGACTGCCAGTATGGTGAGAAAAATGTTACAAAAACAGAGGCTGAGAGTATTATGGTGATCGACCATCATGAGTCTATGCTGCAGTCCGGAAGGGAATCGGATGACAGCCATGAAATACGTGCAAATATGGGCTGCTGTGCAACGATTCTCTGGGATATGATCAGAGAAGAGGGGCTGGATGTTAATGAGAGTAAGAAGCTTGCAACAGCCATGTATTATGGCCTCTACACTGATACAAACAGGCTTTCCGAGGTGTCACATCCTCTCGACCGTGATATGATTGATAACCTTGTGATCATGAAGAGCCTGATAAATGAGATGTCGAACGCCAATATTACCCTCCGCGAGCTGAAGATCACCGGCAGGGCGTTAATGGATTACAAATATTATTACGACAACAGATATATGGTCATCTGTGCTGAAAAATGCGATCCGAATATTCTCGGAGTTATAAGCGATTTTGCCATGGAAACAGCAGGTGTAAATGTATGTATGGCCTACTACAGCGCTCCTTCGGAGATTAAGTTCTCTGTAAGAAGCTGCGTCAAGGAGGTTCATGCAGATGAGCTTGCTGCATTTCTTGCAGAAGGACTCGGCGGTGGTGGTGGCCATATAACCAAGGCCGGCGGAACCATCAGACCGGATAAGCTGATGAGAAGCATTGGCGCTTCGATTACAGGAGATGAGATAAATGAAAATCAGCTGGCCAAGGTGGCAGCTGAACATTTTAAAGAGAGACTTAATTCATATTTTGAAAGCTATGAGATCATCTATGCGAAAACTGCTGAGATCGATATAACCGGAATGAAGCTTTATGAGAAGCTTCCTCAGGAGCTTGGAGTTGTTAAACTCACCGATATTTTCCCTGTGGGAACCAGGGTAGGCATAAGAACTCTTGAAGGAGATGTTGATCTGGCGATAGATGATGATCACTATCTTATGATAGGCATCGAAGGCGAAGTTTATCCGATCAAGGAAGAGAAGCTTGCCAGAAGCTACAATATGTTTGATAAGCGATATGACCGTGAATTCGAGTATTCTCCAAGCATCCGTAACAGTATGACGGGCGAGACGAAGAAGGTTCTTGAATACTCACACACCGTCATAAGTACCGGAACCTCACGCATCTATGCGCGTCCTCTGACCCGCAAGGTTAAACTCTTTACCGCTTGGGATGAGGAACGTTACTATTCGGGTGATCCCGGAGACATAATCGCCGTACGTGAAGACGATCCGCATGATATCTACGTCATACGCGAACGCCTATTTCCACAGCTATATAGAGAAATATAAAACAAGCCATGCGCTGTTCTTTATCCACTTCGTGAATCAAGAACCGTCGCCATAGACGCCGTATACTCCGCAAAAAAGCACCGATGAATGCAAGCATTCTCGGTGCTTTTTACGTCGTGCATGGCTTGTTATTAGTGCTCGATGCCGTATTCCGATTTTTCCTCATCAGTCATCTCGAGACCGTTTAGTAATTTATTTCCCTTCTGCATCAGCTCGGTCACAGTATAATGTCTGAAATAACCTAAACGGTATTTATCTGTACTGTTATGAGCGTATGACATGAAGTGATCTGAAGGTCCGTGATGTCCCAGACAATAATTGAGGCTTGCAACCTCAACCCAGCTTTCGGTATCAATCACATTTGTCATCTGACTGTTTTGGATATACAAAGTATGTTTCTTCTTGTCGTATTCAAACTTGGCATCCTTACTGCCGGCGACATAGGTCGTTATATTGGTTCTTCCCAGGAATGAACCATCACTCAGCTTATATCTGTAGAGCCATCCGTTCGAGTAAGGAACAAGAAGTTCATCGTCCAGACAGAAGAGTCCGACAGGCGTTGTACCCGGACAGGTGATATAGTATTTCAGAGCACCGGTTATGTCGAAAGCGGCGACAGTGTTTTTATCGGTGGCTATTATAAGATCCGACACATCATCGCAGGTGGCGTATTGTGCGCCGGCCCAGCCGTATGGTGATTCAATATTTACAAGCTTCTTGTTTTTTGTATTAATAATAAAATCATCTTCAGCTGTTGGGCAATAAATAGCTGATACATCCTTTAGGTAGATAGGGCTTCTTACAAGTGATGTAAATTTTACATCCAAAGGATAAATATCGGTTTTTCCGGTTTCCGTATCCAACATGCTCACAGCGAAGCCTTGATCAGGATCGTTGAAGAGATACAATATCTTGCCGTCTGATAATGAAGCGACATTATCGGTGAGTGATGTAACATCCGAAAGAAAAGTATCACTAATCTCTCCGGTTGCAAGGTTAACGGAGGTCAGTACAATCTCCAGATTCTTATCCTGGATGAGATAGTAGAAACCATTATGTGCGCCGAGTAACTTGGCTCCTGACGAAAAATCATAGTTTTCGTCAGCGGCTATTCTCCACATAACCCTGCTTTCGTTAGGGTCGATCAG
>DOVL01000171.1 GCA_003520105.1 Lachnospiraceae bacterium
TGGTAAACAGTCATATGTGCATATAGCGCATAGTTCTGGAATACCATCGCAATATCTCTGTCCTTAGGCTCAACATCGTTAACAAGCTTGTCACCGATCCAAAGCTCACCTGAGCTGATGTCCTCAAGTCCTGCGATCATACGGAGTGTAGTAGACTTACCACATCCTGATGGTCCAACGAAGATGATGAACTCCTTGTCCTGAATTTCAAGATTGAAATCCTTAACAGCGTTGAATCCGTTAGGATAAATCTTGTAAATATTCTTTAATGATAAACTAGCCATTTTTAATTCCTCCTAAATATTCTAGCTATGTTTTTTCTTAACTGACTATCGAAATAATACAACTTTTCCCCGATTTAAACCATATTAGTTTTGCATAAAGATAAAAAAAATCTTTTGTTAGGTTTGCATATAGACAGATTTTTTATATGAATTATTACCAAATAAATCGTTTTTTAGCCGTTGAAAGGCTTGGTTTTTTGTGAAATCTTAACCAATTTTCTTAATATCCGGGATCCCTGAATATATAAAAAAATCTCAAAAAATACGCGATTTTTTGAGATTTTTCATCATTTTTTATGTATTTTTGTATAATATGCGTATTACTGACCCGCGTCCGACTCACCGATTATTATAAAAATCTGAACGCCGCCAAGCTCAGCATCCGTTTCATTTTCCGTCAGACTACCTACGGAAATATCAGCATCCGGGAAGAATTTCAGGAGATCCGTACCCATTCCTTCCTCAGCTACAAGTATGGATGTATGGTCATAATTATTATAGGAATTGGCAGCCGAAACATCTGTATATCCGGCATCCTCCAGTCTGGTCGTCCAGCTTCCCGCAAGTCCGTTAACATCTGTTGCATTAAGTATTACTATCTTACAATTCTCGGAAGAGGCAACGTTTGAATCATCTCCGAGGCCATCCTCTGTACTGGCATCATCAACAAACTCTGTTGTACCGCCTTCATTTGTAAGTAATTCATCAGGATCTCCATGTTCGGTCAGTACCGACTCATCAACCACAGTTTTACTCTGATTCTTGGCCCTGAGTTTCTTTCCTCTTATAACGCCCCTGATCAGCACAACGCTGAGGGCAAGTATTACTATAGCAAGTATAACTACAACCGCTCTGAAGAAGAACGAGAAGAATATTCCTGCTGCACTTCTCTTTTTTTGCATGACGTGTTTCCTCCTATTACTCTATCCACGCATCATTTCGTATATTTATCTGATGATACCGACCGCTTCTTTATGCGTAGTCCGGCATCATATCCATCCGCCGTCACATTTTATAACTTCGCCTGTCAGATAATGCGGCATTTCAAGCAGCCCCGTAACGGTTTCTGCCGCCTCTTCGGCTGTCATCATCCTTCCGAAAGGAATCTCTTCCTCGAGGGCGTTCTTGTCCTCTTCCGACAGAAAGCTGTTCATCCTTGTATCTACCGCACCGAAGGCAATAGCATTTACGCTTATTCCGGAAGGTGCAAGCTCCTTGGCCAGAGCCCTTGTAAATGCATTTATACCTCCCTTGGTTGTTGAATAAGCAACCTCGCATGAAGCACCGACAAGTCCCCATACAGATGAAATATTGATTATCCTGCCGGACTTATGTCTCACCATATAAGGCACAGCTTCATGACATGTATTATATACCGAATTAAGATTAACTTCTACTGTTTTCTGCCACTCTTCGTGAGTCATATCCATAAGAAGGCCTACATGTGATATCGCCGCACAGTTTATCAAAGCGTCGACAGTGCCGGCCTCCTTAGCCGTTTTAGCAATCAGCGCTTTTGCCGTCAGTCCGAGACTGATGTCACCGAAAACAGTTATTATCTTAACACCGTTGCCGCTTTGACCCTGTCCCTGCTCCTGTGACGCCTTGGCATCTTGTCCCTTCGAGGCCTCCGCTGCCGCTTCCTTCATCTCGCGTGCGGTATCCGCCAGTGCAGCCTCATCATGGCCGCCGTTTATAGCGATATATTCATATTTTCCACTTCGGGCAAGCCTTACAGCCGTACTCCTTCCGATCCCGGAAGATGCACCCGTAATTATTACTGAACTCATTATATTATACCTATTTCGTCTGAAATGATCACGCATCCGGTCAAAAAAACTGCATGATCCATGAACCATATAGTCATCAGACCCCGAAACGTTCATATTTCCGTCCCGACACTGCGATCCTCCCACAGGAAGATGCTTCAACATTGGTATAATACAATATAATATAAAAAAAAGATAGTTTATTAATGAAATATTTATAAAATTGAGCTATACTATTATATGTAAATTGTCTGACTTCCATGGGAACGGAGCAATTCAATTGCCTGGCCCCCACAGGAAAGTGGCAATTCTCATCATAATCCTCACGAAAGGATATCGCAATGGCAGGGACATTTGTTGAATTTTTCTCGGAAGAAGCTCTCGAAAATGTAATGGTCATTCTGAAATATAAGCCTGACCGTGTAGTTTACGTCGGCCACAAATCCAACATGATCACGAAAAAAATGAATAGTCTGCGAGAATTCGTAAAGCGCGTTTCTCCGGAAACAGAGCTTAAATTCATTGAGGTTTCAAGGGATAACCTTGACCAGATCATTGATGTACTGTCCGAGCTTGTCGAGAGATATCGCGATGCGAAATTCGAACTGACCGGCGGCAGCGAGCTCATTCTTATAGCTTTCGGTTTTGTAAGCTCTCGCATGCCTGTTGATACCCTGCGTATCGACCCGTACACCGGTATGGAGATCGATTTCAGCGGCTCAAGTCCTGTCAGGATCAAGAGTCACATCGAAATGTCCGTAGCCGATAATATGGTCCTTCACGGCGGTTCACTCACGAACCAGACCGGAAGCTATTCAACCTGGCGTTTCACCGATGATTTCCGTCAGGACATCCGTGCTATCTGGAACATCTCCAAGAGCCTCAGAAACAGATGGAATAAATACGTTTCTTCTATAGAAGAGGCGATCAAGAACTGTCCTCCGGACGAGCTTGGCTACTTTGTTCTTCCGAAGACCAGCCTCGGCGAGGCAGTTATGCTCTTCCACCGCCTTATGGAGATCGGTGTTATCAGAGATTTTCACATAGCAAAACGCAGCATATCCTTCAGGTTCAAAAATGAAATGATACGCCACATTGTAACAAAAACCGGAAATATACTTGAACTTCATGTTTATGACGTTGCCACAAGAGACAACAGCAGATTTACCGACGCCATAATCGGCGCCATGATAGATTGGAACGGCAGCCAGAAAAATACCGTTCCCGTAAGTAACGAAACCTCGGTGAGCGTTGACACGATCAACGAGATTGACGTCATCCTTATGCGTGACACCATTCCAACCTTCATCTCCTGCAAGAGCGGTAAAGCCGGCAGCATAGCTCTCCACGAGCTTCAGACCGTAACCAGCCGTTTCGGAGGTAAATACGCCAACAAGGTCCTCGTCATGGCTACCCCTTGCGAAAATAACGCCAGCGGAATCAGTTTCTTCAAGCAGCGCGCCAAGGACATGCACATCTGGGTCATCGACGACGTATATTCGATGAGCGACGAAGCCCTATTGCAGAAGTTGATCAAGATTCAAGGAATAAACATGTAAATCATATCAGATTATTCTCTGATCATAACATAGTATAACTATAACAATTAATAAGCCACATTATTACTATACATATGGCAAACGTCGGCTGACATATATGTCCCTGAAGGCGTATTTTATCTACAACTGAAGGGATATGTATGTCAGCCGACGTTTATTATTAATAATATGTATAATTTGAAATTTATCATCTTGCGCAGTTCGCGAATCTGGTGTATTTACCCTGCCAGATAAGCTCAACCTTACCCGTAGAACCGGCTCTCTGCTTAGCTACGATTATCTCCGCTATGCCCGGTTTCTCCGTCTCACTGTTGTAGAACTCATCCCTGTAAATAAACATTACAACATCCGCATCCTGCTCGATGGCACCGGACTCACGCAGATCGGCAAGAACAGGTCTGTGATCCGTTCTTGAGTCAACCGCACGGTTCAACTGAGAAAGTGCGATAATAGGAACATTAAGCTCTCTTGCAAGACCCTTTAGGGATCTCGAAACATCTGAAATAAACTGCTGTCTTGACTCAACCGCACGGTTTGGAGTCATCAACTGCAGGTAATCGATTATGATAAGTCCGAGACCATTCTTCTGCTTGAATTTTCTGCATTTTGAACGCATCTCAGCCACGGTTATGGCAGAATTATCATCTACAAAAAGCGGTGCATCACCCACGACGCCTACGCTCTCTGCAAATTTAGCCCAGTCTTCATCAGCCAGATCACCTGTCTTCATGGCCTTGGCATCTATCAGAGCATCCTGGGCAACAATTCTGTCTCCAAGCTCCTTCTTACCCATTTCAAGCGAAAAGAACAGTACCGGAATATGCTGTTTAACAGCAACATTATGTGCAATATTCAGAACGAGCGCAGTCTTACCCATTGAAGGTCTGGCTGCCACGATTATCAGCTCGCCGCCATGCAGACCGGTAAGCTTGTCATCCAGATCGATAAAGCCCGTTGAAAGGCCGTTGATCTTGCCCTTATTTCTCGCAGCCTTGTCTACCCCATCGATAACCTCAAGGATTATACTGCTCATTCCCGCAAAATCATTGTAGCCGTTCCTTGTCTGTGCCAGACGAAATACATCCTGTTCAGCACGTTCAAGGATATTTTCAACGGTATCCTGCTGCTGATAGCAGTCAACCGAAATATCATCCGAAAGCTTGATAAGTCTTCTCAGAATAGCCTTATCTCTGACGATCTCCGCATACTGCTTGGCATTGACCGCCGTAGGAACCGAATTAATGATATCACCGAGGAAGCTGACGTTATTAACCTCTTCAGGGATATTTTTCTTCTTCAATCCGTCCATAAGAGTTACGATATCAACCATCCTCTTACTCTGGAAGAGCTCGCAGATAGTCTCAAAAATAACCCCGTACGAAGCATTGTAGAAATCCTCGGGAAGGAGCAGGTCCGCTATATCAGCGATTGCCTCCCTGTCCATCATCATAGATCCTACAACCGCCTTCTCAGCGTTCGTATCATGTGGAAGAACCCTTCTTACGACCGATGTACCGGTATTGCTCTGTCTGCTTCTGCCGGACTGAGCATTATTCGTACCTGTCGTTCCGGAATATGCTGAATCTGCCACATCAGAAGAAACGCTGTCGTTAAAAACAGCGTTTACATCCACATATCCTATATTTTCATCTGTTTCGCCCTGAAACATCTCATTATCACTCATAGTTTATTCCCAATTATTTAATGCCTTCAACATTAACCTTCAGCTCTGCCGTAACTTCAGGGTGAAGCTTAACGGCTACTGTATATTTTCCTACATTCTTGATAGGATCCTTAACAACTATTTTCTTCTTATCAATCTTGATCTTGTGCTGCTTCTCGAGTTCCTCAGAGATTTCCTTTGAAGAAACCGAACCGAAGGTCTTGCCGCCTTCGCCAACCTTAACCTGAGCATTTACGGTAACCGCTGCAAGCTTCTCAGCCATAGCCTTGGCCTCTGCCAGATTCTCCGCAGCAACCTTCTCATCATTCTGTTTCTTAAGCTTAAGATCGTTCAGGTTCTTAGGAGTAGCCTCGAGTCCGAGCTTCTTAGGAAGCACGAAATTTCTTGCATAACCGTCATTTATCTCAACTATCTGTCCTTTTTTACCAAGTGACTTAACGTCCTCGATCAGTATAACCTTCATTTAAATATCTCCTTCCGCGTACATCTCCGAGAGCACTCTCTTAAGCTCTGCGAAGAAGTAGTCCTTATCAACATTCTTCAGCTGTACTCCAGCTATATTTGCATGGCCTCCGCCACCGAAGCGCTCCATAACTATCTGAACATTGACATCACCGATGCTTCTTGCCGAAACATAGAGCGTGCCGTTTGCTTCAGTCACTACGAAGGATGCCTTGATACCCTCAACATTCAGAAGTTCATTCGCAACCTTGGCAACCGGAACCGTCGGTGCCTCAGTTGAATTCGGATTCGCAATGATAAAGGACAGGGCAAATACATTCATGAAGACCTCAGCATTGCTGATACCCTGAGCTCTCTCCTTCAGTTCTTCGATTCCGCTTCTGAACATCTTCCTTACTCTGACAACATCCGCACCGTTCTTTCTGAGGTAAGAAGCTGCCTCAAACGTACGAACGCCTGTCTTGTTAAGGAAATTATCCGTATCTATAAGTATTCCGGCGTACATAGCATCAGCCTCAACGGACTTCATCCTAGGCTTGACACTGATATACTGGAACATTTCCGTGATCATCTCACATGCCGAAGAGGCAAACGGCTCGATATATGAAAGAGTCGCGTTGGTTATCGCCTCATTTGACTGTCTGTGATGGTCAAATACAACCACGGTCTTGCAGAGCGTTATAAGCTCCTCGCACTCCGTGATACTTGGTCTGTTAACATCACACACTACAAGCATGGTGTCGTCATCAACCATATTTATTGCCTGCTGGCTCGAAATAAGCAGATCATTATATGCACCGCCGGTCTTAAAGCTGTTAACAACAGGTCTGATTGCAGAGGTTACCTCGTTCAGAACGATATATCCCTTCTTGCCGAGCGTTGTAACAAGTCTGTAAATACCCACTGCAGAACCGAAAGCATCCGCATCCGGTCTCTGATGAGCCATAATGATAACCTTATCCTTGCTTGCCAGAAGTTCTTCAAAGGCCTGAGCCTTAACTCTGGCCTTAACTCTTGTAGTTTTCTCGGTTCCTGCACTCTTACCGCCGAAGTAAGTAACCTTGTCACCGTATTTAACAGCAACCTGATCACCGCCTCGTCCGAGAGCGAGACCGATGGCAACCTTGGCATATTCGTAGCAGTCCGCAAAGGAATCAGTTCCTGAACCGATACCCATACTGAGTGTAACCGGTATCTCGTTGCCGACGTTGATATTCTTGATCTCGTCGATCAGAGAGAACTTGTCATCCTTCAGAGTCTGCATATATTTCTGTCTGAAAACGAAGAAATACTTGTCGTTCTCAAGCCTCTTGGTTATAGCGTCTATATTTGCAAGATACATGTTGATCTTACGGTCAACAAGAGCGTTGAGGATTGAATGCTTAACCTCTTCCGTGCTGTCCATAACCTCATCATAGTTATCGATATAAAGAAGACCCGCGATCAGCTTCTGATCAGCATTTTCCTGCATATATCTCTTAAGGTCGGTCACATCAAAGAGATAGAATGCGATAACTATGTCGTCGCTCTTTCTCTCCTCGGCTTCCTTGTTGAAAACTCTGGTAAGATCCACCTTCTTGATGACCGCCTCGTATATCTTGTCCCCCTGAGATATCTCCATCGAGATGTCATCCACGCCGTTAAATATATCATCCGTCAACTCCGGAAGATAATACTCTATACGCTTCTTCACATGCTTCTCACCATTGCAGATATTGTTTCTGAACATCCTGTTGGCCCAGAGTATTCTGCCCGAGGTATCAAGTATCGCATAAGGAACTGCCAGATTCTTGAGGAGTTCCTTCTGAATCTTGCCCTGTTCAAGCGCGTAATCCACCAGAGTCGCATTGAGCATCGGACGCAGCTTAAGATAAGCTATGGTCACGATGAGTGCATACAGAAGTATGATACCCGTTGCGATATAGCTTTCCTTACTCCTGATACCCATGGTGAGAAATACGACCACAAGTAAGAGAAGTGCCAGAAGCATCGGAACTATCAGAAGATATTTAATTTCGCGCTTTAAAGATCTTTCTTTGCTCATAACCTTTTACCAATTCTGTCATATATGGATATATCGTCTCATTCGCAGACAAATGCATACTCGCCGACATATTCATAACATTATATTATTAATGATATGATTTATTTAACAAGTGCGTTGATACGCTCACAAACCTGCTCGTAAGTCTCTTTGTACTTGGTGAGCTTGGCTTTCTCTTCCTCAACCTTTGCGGCAGGGGCCTTGCTGATGAAACGCTCGTTAGAGAGCATGCCCTCACAACGCTTGATCTCGCCCTCGAGACGAGACTTCTCTTTGTTAAGTCTCTCGAGCTCTTTGTCGATATCAACAAGCTCTGCAAACGGTATGTAAATAACCGCATCATGGATGACTACGGAAACCGCATCATCTGCAATACCTGTCTTGTCAGCCTGAACAGTAACCTGATCAGAGTAAGCAAGCTTCTCGAAGAGCTTTGTGCTTTCCTCGAAGATATCTCTTATCTCAGACTTCTCCGAAACCACGAAGGTGTTAGCCTTTCTGCTTGGTGGTACATTCATCTCTGTACGGATATTTCTTACGCCTCTTACAGCTTCCTTGATAACATCGATGTCCTTCTCCTCAGCAGGGAAGTTCAGTTCATCTGTATATACCGGCCAGTCAGCGATCATAACCGACTCTTCACCTGTAAGTGTGCAATATATTTCCTCTGTAACGAATGGCATGTATGGATGGAGCAGCTTCAGGCAGTTAGCAAGAACTGTCTTGAGTGTATACATAGCTGCTGCTCTTGTAGCATCTGCTTCGTCCCAGAGACGAGGCTTAACCATCTCGATGTACCAGTCGCAGAACTCTTCCCAGAGGAAGTTGTAGATCTTGTCAGCAGCGATACCGAGCTCGTATTTCTCCATATTGTCGGTAACATCCTTAACAAGGGTGTTCATCTTGCTGATGATCCACTTATCAACTGTAGTAAGGCTGCTCTTAACATCCTCAAACTTTGGATCAGAGCCGTCCTTCTCATTCATCATGATAAATCTTGAAGCATTCCATATCTTGTTAGCGAAGTTACGGCTTGCCTCAACTCTCTCCCAGTAGAAACGCAT
>DOVL01000049.1 GCA_003520105.1 Lachnospiraceae bacterium
GTCTGGAAATCATCCTTTGTGTAAAAAAGTTCCTTACCACTCTGGTTGAATATCTTAAATGAATCCTTTTCATTGGCATCATTTGCCTTGATAAATAATCTTACCACAATAATCCCCGCCTTTTTTAGATTTTAGCTGACAGTTGCATAATCATGATCCTGGTCGATATGAAGTCCCTTATACGCATCAGTCTGAACATATGATTCAAGCATCTCATCAGCGCATGTAAGCACTGTGTAAGGAACATCAAATACGATTTCATCAGATGAGATTGCAATCTCACCGGTGTTCATGGTTATAAGTTTCTCATTAATATTATATGGTTCTTTAACAAGTATTCTCTTGATCTGCTCACTGAAATGCGGCATCATGTCAGGAAGTGAGATGTATTTTTCACATCTGTAATGCTTGTCAATATCTGCCTCAGTCATGCAGAGCTTCTTTCTGCCGACCTTCTCGTATGTGCCCTGAACGAAGGCTTTGGCTGCTCTGTAGAGACATCTGTCACGTTTCTCATTTTCATTGGAAACAAACAGTGCAGTAAGTTCCTGAAGTCGAGGCTTTTCATCTGAAAATGCATTGTAAATGAATTTCTCCGGTCCGTATACTCCGATTCCTGCGAAGAGATTCTTGTACATTCTCTCCATCTCTTCCTTAACTGAAACGCTTCTGTCATTCTCTATATTGGCTTCATTATCAACAAGAAGACGTACAAGACTCTTTCTCATATCCTCAACACGATCATCTGTTACATAGTCGATTGGGAAGAGCTCGCTCTGTCTTGCTTCCTTCATCATATATCCAAGAGTTCTCTTGCCCATTGCAGCAAGATCATCAATTGAATTATATAGTTCAGAACAGAATGGATCATAAATATCATTATATCTGTCAGAAAGTCTGATCAGCCATCTGATGGTATCACCGTAGATATCCTCTGCATTAATTGCATCCATAAGGATTGTTTTCTCGGCAGAAAGAGCATTCTTTATACATGCTTCATAATATCCGTTTTCCGTCTCTCTCTTGGCATTTGGGAAAGCGAAAAATCTCTTGGCACAGATATCCTTGATAGACTGAATGATTCTTTCATATTCATGAGAAGGATGATAATTTGCTGCAGCCTGCTCAAGTTCCTTGATCTCCTTTACGAGACCTGTATCCTCCACAATCCCCTGATAACCCTTTGCACCGATTAACTTCATTGTTGCAAAAGGTCCGTACTCCTTCATAGAGAAGTTTACGAGATCCTCTATAGCGTTCATTAATCTCAGCTTGATATCTCTCTGAACAGCCAGAATATTAAGTCTGAGCTTATTCAGATCAGCCTCAAGATCACGCTGGAGTGAATCTGTATTTTTCTTGATAGCCTTATATACAGGTTTTGTATAAGAGCTTGTATTTATCAGGAAGCTTGCCTTGAACTTTATTTCCTCTCCGGCAGGAGCGTTGATAAACTCTCTGAACTCTCCTATGATACTGTCGATTCTCTCTTTGATGCCCGGCTTCTCAAGTGCGGTATCTCCGAGTTTATTATATGCAAGCTTAAATACTTCGTATTCGCTTATATTTTCAATTTCTCTTATAGGTATACGGTAATCGGTTTCGCTGATGATCTTGAACGGTCCGTTCTCGTTAGGTCTGAAGAAGATATCCCTCACAAGATCTCTTGTACCATCTTCCTTCATCTCACCGATAGCCTTCTTACTAACAAGCTTAAGCATGAAATACGCAGCATCTGAATAAATGATACCTGCAGGAACATAGCCCTGATCATCCTTACGTCCCGAGATAAGCATACATGAATCAAATACATTTTCCTTGATCGTAAGCTTATGCTTGGTACTCTCAAAGGTATACATCTCATCCTTATCCTTAAGGTTCATGTAATATGTGATCTCCTTAAGGGTTGCAAGACCGTTTGCGTTGAGAAGGTCGATCTTATGGCTGTCTCCTGAGATAGCCTTATCAGCATAGAGTACATCCGGCATGAGAAGAACCGAACCGAGTCTCGTATTCTCCATCTTCTTAGCTTTACAGTAAGCTCTTATATTATAAGCAAGGTCAATGATCATACCGCTTCCGGTTCCTCCGGCAACACCGGAAAGAATAAGGAAATCAAGTCTTCCGACACCTTCACTGTCGGTTGACTTCATATACATCTCATCAATCTTATTGAAAAGAAGTGCTCTGATGTCTTCGTATGCGTTCGAGAACATCAAACGACCAACCTGACGGTTTCCTGCCGCACCGGTAATTCCGATATTCAGTTCAGGCATCTCCGGATCCATCCACTTTGCAAGGTCTGAATAAGCATATTCTCTTGTGTCAGGCTTAACAAGAAGATCATCAAGAGTTTTTCTGTAAACACTTATAACCTCCGTTGCATTGAAGCCTACACTCTCCCTGCTGTCCTCAATAAGCTGCTCCATATATGGAATATCCGAATCAAATACAAGATAGTCGATATTATCAGCGGCAATGGTATTTCCTGCAAGCATGCCTTTAAGACTCCGCGCAGCTTCAATTCCGACACCGCCGAGTCCTATGATAAGAATATTACCATTATACCCTGATTCACCTTCTCCTTTCTCTAATATCCTGATATCCCTCAGTCGATTAAATTCTTTCTTTTGAGTATCAATAAGAATCATTTTATGATTACCCCTCTTTGCTACTTCGTACAAAAAAGCATGAAATATTTGTGCATAATTTCAGTCATTGACTATAATAACACAAACCCGCAAAATATTACAGTGGTTTTTGTAAATATTTTACAATAATTTATAGTGATTTTTCCTTATTTAGTATTTGTTGCTTCGACGCCATATTTTCATCTTTTCGGCTTCACGGATCAGCTCATCACGGAAGTCGGGATGAGCAATACTTATGATCATTTCTGCTCTCTCCCAGGTCGAACGTCCTTCAAGATTTATTATACCGTATTCAGTCACGATAAAATACACCTGACTCCTCGGAGAAGTTATGATATCACCGTTAAAGAGAGGTACAATTCTCGAATGCAGCTTTCCGTCCTTATCATTATAGGTTGAACTCATACAGATAAAAGCCTTGCCGCCTTTACTTGCCGATGCCCCGACAAGAAAATCAAGCTGTCCGCCCGTACCGCTGATCTGTCTCGAACCGGAGCTTTCCGCAGCAACCTGCCCGTACAGATCAACCGCAACACAGCTGTTGATCGAAACCATATTATCAATCTGGGCTATGATACTTGGTCTGTTTACATACTCAAGCGGATAAGCCGCTATTCCGTGATTATCCTCAAGCCAGTCAAAGAGGTCGGCCGAACCTATTGCGCAGCCGAAAACACCCTTGCCTTTATCTATACTTTTTCTTGTATTCGTTAATTTCCCGGCTTTATATAAGCTTAAAAACGCATCAGAACACAGCTCGGTATGCATCCCAAGATCCTTAAGATCTGATTTTGCGATAAGCTTGCCGAGAGCATTCGGCATACTTCCAACACCGAGCTGAAGTGTCGCTCCGTCAACCAGATAAGGAAGTATATGTCCTGCTATCTTTCTGTCTATTTCAGTAGTATGTTCCCTGTCACCATAGTTAAATGGCTCATGATATCCTTCAACTATATAATCAACATTGGAAATATGGATACACTCATCATACCCACCGTGAACCTTTGGCATATTTTCGTTAACTTCAACTATAACTATATCGGCAACTCTGGTTATTGGAGCTGCAACACCTGTATTTACGGAAAAATTGAAATATCCATGCCTGTCCATCGGAGAAACACTGACCATGGCAACATTTACATTCAGAAAATACTCATAGTAAGCCGCATTATTGGAGAAAACCATAGGAATATAGTAACAAAGTCCTCTGTCACAAAGCTTTCTTTCGTATGCCGAGCAATGCCAGCTGTGATATATAAAATGCTCCTGAGCCGGATCACATTCAACAACCTC
>DOVL01000203.1 GCA_003520105.1 Lachnospiraceae bacterium
ACAAGAAACAACAGAGAGTTTCTTGACTATTGCAGAAAACTGTTTATAAGAAAACAGGTATGATCTTAATACTTGCCATATTATTTGACAATTCAACAAAAGAACAGCAAAAAAAACTTGAAAAGCCATTGAACTTATGTTATAGTCCTAATGTTGCTGGTATGGGATCGAGGTACAGCATAGTTTTGTCTTAGGACGTTGCTAAGGCGGTATAGTGTCTCATATACGTTAATAATAAAGGAGAATTGAAATGAGAGAGGGAATACATCCGGAATACTATCAGGCTAAGGTTGTATGCAACTGCGGTAACGAGTTCGTTACAGGTTCTACAAAGAAGGAAATTCACGTAGAAATCTGCTCAAAGTGCCATTCATTCTACACAGGTACTCAGAAGAACGTCGCAGCTCGTGGACGTATCGATAAGTTCAACAAGAAATACGGCGTTCAGTAGTATATATTGTTATGAGAAAAAGTGTGGCAATCCGGCTTGTTTGGGCTTGGATTGCCACACTTTCTATATGATGATTTTGATACGTTATGAGACATGTGTGATAAACATATGAGATGAAGCAAAACATATCGTATCATTTAATATATAGAAAATAACTCGGATTATTAGTACAAACCAAGCGGTATTGCTGAATTGTACTATTGATTATTTGTTTAAAGGATATTGGAATGAAAGAAGTTCATATCGGTGGGCAGGCGGTTCTTGAAGGAATCATGATGAAGGGACCGGACAGATATGCACTTTCGGTCAGAAAGCCGGACCACGAGATAGAGGTTACAGTAACTAAATATAATTCTTTTGGAAGTAAGAGTCCTCTGCTCAGGATACCAATCATACGAGGTGTCGTAAACTTTATAGAATCTCTCTATATCGGTGTAGGTACGCTCATGAAGTCTGCCGAATATGATGATTCTGATGAAAAATACGAGCAGGAATGGCTTGATGATAAGCAGAAGAAGATTGATTCCTTCCGTGCTTCCGGAAATGAAGACAAGGCTGTTAAGCTTGAGAAGAAGGTTGAGAAGTATAAGGAAAGCGTTGAGAAGGCTAAAGCAAAGGAGAAAGAGAAGGAAGGAAGCGGAGGCTATCTTGTTCTCACTCTTATTATCTCGCTTGCCTTTGCGATAGCTGTATTTATGCTGCTTCCGACTTTTGTGGCAGGACTGCTCTATAAGGTGACGGACAGCTCACTTCTGGTAAATCTCGCTGAGGGTGTCCTCAGAATGATGATATTTATCGGCTATGTCTGGCTGATATCCATGATGGAGGAAATACACAGGACCTTCATGTATCACGGAGCGGAGCATAAGACGATAAACTGTATGGAGGCGGGCGTTGAGCTTACTCCTGAAAATGTCATGAAACACACACGCTTCCACAGACGCTGCGGAACAAGCTTCCTGTTTATAGTTATGTTTATCAGTATTATCGTTTTCATGTTTATCAGAACGAAAATACTTTGGCTTAGACTTGTATCAAGACTTCTTCTGATACCTGTGATCGCAGGAATATCTTACGAGATCATCAGATATGCGGGAAGCCATGAGAACTGGTTCGCGAGAGCGCTCAGTCAGCCGGGCTTCTGGGTTCAGAGACTGACAACCAGAGAGCCTGACGCAGAGATGTGTGAAGTAGCTATAAAGTCAGTTGAAGCAGTTATCGACTGGAGAGAATATATCAATTGTGTAAATAATCATTCATTTGAGAAGTGATTTATGATTTGACCATTAATCGTATGCTGATGTTTGGAATGTATAACAATTATTGTGATTGGTATATGTACAAATAAGTATGTTCATGATAGAACGGTTTTGTTCGTTAGTATTGTTTCCTGAGAGGCAGGTTCAGTTAAGATGCGAATAGTTGAATTATTGAAAAACGGAACCGCTGTGCTCTCAGAGGCAGAAATCGACAATGCTGCTTACGACAGCAGGTCGCTGCTGAAATATGTATTTGATCTTGATGAGACCGGACTGATCATTAAAGGAAATGATGAGGCGGATCCGGAAAAGTCTGAAGAATATATGAGGCTTATCGGTAAGCGTGCGGAGCATTATCCACTCCAGTACATCATGCACAGCACCGGTTTTATGGATTACGAATTCTATGTTGATGAGAATGTCCTGATACCGCGTTCAGATACCGAGATCCTTGTCGAGGAAGTATTGAAATACCTGGACAGAGAGCACAAAGAAAGCCCTGTACGGCTGCTTGATATGTGTACCGGTTCGGGGTGTATCGGAATAAGCTGTTTTCTTGAGAGAAAAGAGAAGGGTGTTACGGATGATGTGACACTGGCTGATATTTCCGATGGGGCGCTGAGTGTTGCCGGCAGAAACGCCGAGGAACTCGGAGCTGACGTGAATATAGTTAAATCGGACATATATAATTCGTTTGACAGTAAATCTCATAGAATGAATAATAAATTATCCGGTGATAATGATGTAAAACGTAATACGAACGAAATAATGGTTGATTATGATCAGGCTGTTAATAATGATTCGGATGGCAGTTTTGATATCATCGTCAGCAATCCTCCGTATATCAGGAGTGACGTGATACCGACTCTTATG
>DOVL01000234.1 GCA_003520105.1 Lachnospiraceae bacterium
ATAAGATCCTTGGTACAAGGTGCTTCACCGATCAGCATGCCCTTACTGTCGTATTTCTTGACGATATCATTTATCCTCGCGCACTGCTCGTTAACTTCATCCGATGCAACCTTATACTCAGACATGATAAGAAGCATCTCATATTCGCCGTTATCAAATATCTTTCTGAGTTTCTCAGGCATCATCTCTCCAGGAATGCTAGGTCCGAGAACCGACTCCATACCGAGAACTGACTTTACGCCATCAACCGCATTAACCTCTTCGATAAGCTCATTTACCTCTCTGGACTTAAGATTGCTGTCAAGAAGAAGCATATGTGTCGAGTTCATATTGAAGTTTTCCTGAAGCTTATCGTTAGCCTTGATACTTGCCAGATTCTTAGGAAGTGATGAATCAAGGTTGTAATATACTTCTGTGTTTTTGTATCCGATGAAAGCCGGTACCAGAATTGCTGCGAAAAGGAGCAGGAATATCCATGAATGCTTTACAACTCCCTTGCAGAATCTGTCGAACTTAGGGATCAGCGGTTTGTGTGAGGTTTTTGTTATAGCATTGTCAAATACAAGTATCATTGAAGGAAGAATGGTTACGCAGCTTATAACACCGAGTACAACACCCTTGGCCATAACGATACCGAGGTCAAGTCCGAGTGTAAAACTCATGAAGCAGAGAGCTACGAAACCTGCAACTGTTGTGATTGAACTTCCTACAACCGATGAAAGTGTCTTGCCGATTGCATCGGCCATTGCACTTTCCTTATCTCCCGGATAATTCTTCTTCTCATCACAGTAGCTGTGCCACAGGAAGATTGAGTAGTCCATAGTAACGGCCAGCTGAAGTACTGCAGCAAGAGCCTGTGTTACGTATGATATCTCGCCCTGAATGATATTTGTTCCGAGATTATAGATGATTGCCATTCCTATACTTAAAAGGAAGAAAACAGGAATAAGGAACGAATCCATCGTAAGTCCGAGAATAAGCAGTGAAAGTGCAACTGCTATTGCAACATATTTTGGAATCTGATCATCCGAAAGAAGCTTTGTATCGGTAACCATCGCTGACATTCCGCTGATGTAAACCTGATCATCCGCTATCTTTCTGATCTCCTGTATTGCGTCCATCGTCTCATCCGATGACATCGTAGATGAGAAGAGAACTGCCATAAGCGTACTGTCTCCGTTTCTGAAGACCTTATATATTCTCTCCGGAATAAGTTCTTCCGGGATCGAGATATCCAGAAGTGTGTCATACCAGATAACTGATTTGACATTATCTACCTTCTCGATCTGTTCTTTCATTTTAACTATGTCTTTGTCCTTCATGCCCTCGACGACTACCAGGGAGAAGGCTCCGGTTCCGAAATCCTCTGCAAGAATATTCTGACCCTTCATGGTTTCAATATCCTTCGGCAGATAAGTCAGAACATCATAATTGATCCTGGTGTTTAAAAAACCGAACGCTGCCGGTATCAGAAGGATCACAGCAATGATTAGTATCGGAATCCTGAGTTTTACAACTGTCTTTCCAAACCTGCTCATTTTTCTTACCTCCATTTCTTTGTTCGATGTTAGAATAAGCCCGCATTTTCTTTTTGTAATTATACAAAATGTTTGATTTGTCTAACTTTAGGACAGCTGTCTAAAAATGTACCCCGAAGGCCGGAAACAACCTGTAAAACGTAAAGAAAAAGGCGTCGCCGAAAATCGGCAACGCCTTGAAAAAGCTTATATTTAATTCAAATATGCTAACGGATCAACATAGGAACCATTAACTTCTACCGCAAAGTGAAGATGAGGTCCGGTACTGATACCTGTACTTCCTGAATAAGCAATAAGCTGTCCGCCTGATACATAATCACCGGTTGAAACCGCAAATCCGGAAAGGTGCATATATGTCGTACTGAGTCCTTCACCGTGATATATAGTCACATAATTACCTGCCCATGAATTATATCCTGCAGCTGTAACTGTTCCCGGTGCAGCAGCAATAACGGAAGAAGACATTGAACATCCTATATCCAATCCCTGATGATATGTAGAAGCACCCGCTGTAGGAGCCTCACGTGCACCGAAATAATCAGTTATAAGATAACATGATGGAGCCGGCCAGATAAGTGAACCTCCTGTATAATAGATCTTTTCCTCATAGTCATCATAGCTGTCATCGTAGCTATCATCGTAATCATCATCGTCGTCATCGTCATAATCACTGGAAGCGTCCGAATCAGATGCTGTCTCTGCTTCCTCTCTCTTACGTCTCTCTTCCTCTTCCTTCTGCCTACGCTTTTCTGCTTCTGCTGCTTCCGCTTCTTCTCGCTGTCTTCTGAGTTCTTCCTGTCTGCGCTTTTCTTCCTGCCTTCTTGCTTCCTCGGCAGCAGCCGCAGCCTCAGCTATCTGGAGCAGCTGTGCTTCAAAGGCATCTCTCTGTGCCGTAAGCTCAGATATCTCACCTTCTGTTTCACCTATTTCTACATTCAGTGCAAGAATAACCTCTCTCTTACCATCAACCATGACCTGAAGAGCTTCCTGCTCAGTCTGTGCTTCTTCGGTCAGCTCATCGACCTTTGCAAGATTTCTGTTGAGAAGATCCTTATACATCTCAATACTTGCTCTTATATTGCATAATCTGTCAAGCTGAACCTGATCATAAGATGATATCTGCGAAACATACTCGGATTCATTCAGCATATTCTTGAAATCATCCACATTCATCAGAGCATCGATGTAAGCTGTATCGCCGTTTTCGTAAGCATACTGGATACGCTCCTTCATATTATCATACTGAAGCTTCTCCTCATAATATGCATTCTGAATTCTGAGCTGTGTTACGGCTATTTCCGTCTGAAGTGCCGTTCTCTGATCGATAAGTTCGCTTATCTTATCATTGTATTCACCGATCTGATTATCAAGTTCTACTACGACTGATTTAACCTGATCAACGTTATCCTCAAGACCGGAAAGCTTATCCTTAGCCTCGTTGATCTTCTCTTCAGCTTCTTTTTTCTTTCTTTCAAGTTCATCAACGGATTCTGTTTCCTCATCAGCATGTACATATCTGATCTTATTTGATGCAGGAGCAAGTACCATAACTCCAACCATCAACAGAGCAACCGTTCTATTTCTAAGCTTTTTTATCATTTCGACCTCCCAAATAACTCGTCGACTAATCCTATTCAATGATAAAAGTATATAATATCGAATAAATTATGTAAAGTGCATTAGTTTAATATTTTATTAAGTTTGTTACATAAATATTACATCGGTAACTCAAACTTAAAAATATTAAACTCTTTGCCACCATTTATCTTCTCAGTCTCCACATAAAGCTTTCCTTTGTGAAGTTCAGCTATCTGAATCGCTATTGAGAGCCCTAGTCCGTATCCCGGAGTACTCTCTCTTGACTCATCAGCTCTGAAAAATCTCTCAAAAACTCTGTTCTTTTCTTCCGCTGTAAGTGCTTTGCCTGCGTTTTTAACGGAAACAACCGCCCTTTTATCCAGTTTTTTAAGAGAAACTTCGATCTCAGACTTCTCATTACTGTATTTGATGGCGTTATCTATAAGTATATCCACAAGCTGTTTAAGCTTATCCCTGTTCCCGCGGACATTGATATCCTCTGCGATGTTGTCCTTAATGCTTCGTCCGGCATCATATGCGACCGGATCCCATGACAGAAGGTCATCCGAGATAAGACTGCTGAGATCAACCTCTTCCATGACCGGACCGTTCTCCGCACTGTCGCCTCTTGCAAGATCGATGAGTTCCTGAACTAGCTCCTTCATCCTTGCAGACTCAGCCTTGATATTATCCAGTCTCCTCTTGTTCTTGCCATCTATCTCGTCTGATTTGATGACCATATCCGTATTTGAGATGATGACCGCAAGCGGAGTTTTCAGCTCATGTGAGGCATCGGCAACAAATCTCTTCTGATTCCTGAGAGCCCTCTCAACCGGCTTGACAGCCCACTTGGAAATAAGAAGGCTGACAACAAACATTACAACAGTAACCGCAAGACTTATCCATAATGATTTCTTCAGCTGTTTGCTGAGAATACTCATTGATGTGGAGATATCCGCGAAAGCCATTGCAGTCCTGCCATCATCAAACGACCTCTTCATAAATCTGATCTTGTAATCATCCAGGACGCCCTTGTCTTGTCCTTCAGCCTCGGCAGCCTTGACAAGAGTTTCCGCATCCTCGTTGGCGATAAAGAAAATATCGTTCCTGTTAACTTCTATATTTCCGTCAGCATCGATGATAACGCACATGACAGGCGTCGTAGAAATACCATCCATCGCGTCTCTGTCTCTGAAATCCGGGATATAATCTCCCTCTCCGTCAGGGAAACGCTTTCCGTCACGGTTTCCTTTACCATCCTGCGTAGCATTCTCGTTACCTGTCCCATCGCCATCCGGTGGATTGATACCATCAGGAGGATTGGTCCCATCCGGTATAATCATTCCGTCAGGGATTTCGGTCCCATCCGGAAAACCGGTTCCATCCGGATCAACGAACATATCCGGTGTAAACTCTCCCGAATTCTGTCTGTCCACTCTGTCGATTGCCATTCTCAGTGCGTTCTCACTCTGTTCATCCATGGTTCTTTTGTTTGAAATATACTGAACAGTAAAGACAACAGCAAGAAATGCCACAACGATTATCATCATTATGGCACAGAATTTTATGCGCAGTCTGCGGATTATCTTACGGTCGCCGGCTGCGGCGTGTATTTTATTTTCATTCTTTTTGATACTGTCTGTCATGCTTTCTTTTTTACCATTTAACGATTATTCATCCTGAATCCTTACGAATCCTCCAGATGATATCCAACCATTCTGACCGCCTTGATCGATACCTTTGATTTCAATGAATTAAGCTTCTTTCTGAGGAAGGAAATATATGCTTCAACATTGTTGTCTCCCGCATCGGAATCATATCCCCAGATTTTATTTATTATGGTTTCCTTGGAGATGATCGACTTACCGTTGATCATAAGATAACGCATCAGATCAAATTCCTTGGCATTGAGCTTGATCTCCTTGCCATTGCAGCTGAGTGTATTTGAAGATGTGTGAAGCGTAAGATCACCGAAGCTCACATCATCAGGAACGAAATCTGCCTTTCTGCGCATAATGGCGTGAAGACTCGCAACCAGCTCTTCATTCTCAAAAGGCTTGGTCAGATAGTAATCTGCACCGAGATTCAGTCCGTTAACCCTGTCACCGAGTTCTGTTCTCGCAGTCAGCATAAGCACCGGCGTCGTAACGCCCTCTTCACGTATCTTCTTCAGGATGTCAAAGCCATTCATCTTCGGAAGCATAACATCAAGCACTATGGCATCATAGATTCCGGAAGCTGCGTTATAATAACCATCCTCACCGTCATTTGATACATCTACCGTATCTCCGCTATCACTAATTATATCGGCTATGGTCTCTGCCAGCCTCTTTTCATCCTCTACGACAAGTACTCTCATTTTTCGCCCCCGCTTATATCAAACACTACTCTTTATTCTGCTTCATAACATAAGTGAAGATTCCCTTAGGACTCTTCCTTTTACGTCTTGCAACAAAGGAAAACGGAAATTTAGCTATCTTGGAATTGTATACATTAACAGCCTTATTATGCTTAACGGTGTTTGCGATAACTTCTATTCTGAGTGCCTCAAGCTCTTCATCATATTTTGCAAGTACAGCCTTATCAGTCTCATCTGTCACTGCAGTTCTGTCAACATTTTTCAGATTTTCCATATTGTCGCAGTAATCCGAAAACTTCTTGATCTGCATGGTTACAGGCATTCCGAGTCCAAGCTCCTGAGTATCCCTGATGTCTCTCGTATCAATATTGTATTTTTCAAGCACCGCAGACGCCTTCCTAAGTCTGTGCTGTATATCCCACAGATAAGTGTCAATCGTCGATGCCTCGTTTCTATAAGCGTTTTCAACCTTATCAACTCCGCTGACACCGATTATATAAATGATCAAAAATACAATAATGACCAGACATGCTATGCCAATAAATGTCCCCATCAGATATCCTCCCTGTTTTCGAATAAACCTATTCTTATTCCGACTTTATTTCACTAAATTTTATTTTAACATGACGAGATCATATTTTAAATATATTTTTTGCCCAACTTTGACGTTTTGTTCCTTTATTTAGCTATGGCTCTGTGATATATTTTTAATGCAGTATTGAGGAGTCTTTTATCAAAATTCAGTATTGCGGAATTTTTTTCAATCAGAATGAGAGAAAGGCAGGAGCATGGCGGAATCAATTCTTACTAAACAGGCAATTTCACATAGTCTGAAGGAATTATCACAGGACAAGGCATTTGACAAGATCTCTGTCGGAGAGATTGCCGAAGCTGCGAAGCTGAACAGGCAGACCTTCTATTATCATTTTCCTGATAAATACGCTCTTCTCAAATGGATCTACATGAATGACCTTCTGCTCCCGAATATGGGTGACCTGTCCTTTGATAACTGGGACGAGCGACTCCTTTCAGCCATGGAGACCATGGTTGAGGACAAGCCTTTCTACATAAATACGATAAGACATGCAGAGGATTACATCAAGCAATATATGCTTGAAAATGCAGAATCCCTCTTTGGACGCGCCATAGACCAGATCGACAGTCACGGCAAGGTTTCTTCAGAGGAAAGGCTCTTCATATCGCGTTTCTTCTCGCACGGTCTGTGCGGAATGATAATCGAGTGGGCCATGAACGGCATGACGACCGACCCGAAAACCATTACAAGATATATGAAAAATATGCTTATCAGCTGTGAAAACGCAGCCTACAGATATAAGAAAGGTGAGCTGGACATATGATCCGGCTCACCTTTTTCATATTATTTTAAACTAATATACACGTTTTTCTAAACTAATATACATTAACGGCTACGCAGTCACTACTCAAAATCCTTCGCCATAAATTCATCAAAAGGAATCGGCTTCGAGAAGTAGTAACCCTGAAGCGAACTGACCTTGAACTTGTTAAGCATTTCCACCATTCCCTTGGTCTCAACACCTTCAACACAGACATCAGCATCGAAGACACCGGCAAGATTGGCAATATTTTCAACAGTTGCCTGATCTATCTTACTCGTTTCAATATTCATGACATATTCACGTTCAATCTTAACGACATCCACAGGAACATCCCTGAGAATTCCAAGTGTCGAAAAACCTGTTCCGAAATCATCAAGAGCGACCTTGATACCGTAATCCCTAAAAATATTTATGATGTCATACAGAAGATGTGTATCGATGAGTCTGCATCTCTCAGTTATCTCAAGACAGAGATGATCTGCCGGAAAACCGGTTTCCTCAATGATCGAGAATACCTCCTCGACAAAGCCCTCCTTCTCAAGCTGGGCATAGGACAGATTGACATTCATTATCATATCAGGATATTTTTCCAGGAACTTAACACCGTCTGTCATTGCCTGCTTAAGGATCCATTTACCGAGAAGCGGAAATATGGAATCCTGCTCAAGGTAAGGTATGAACTCCATAGGAGGAACAATGCCATACACATCATCCTTCCATCTGATAAGAGCCTCTGCTCCCTTCAGCTTACATGTATCAGCATGCATAACCGGCTGATAGCATAGATAGAATCCCTCGCATTCATCATTAACACTGCTTCTGATATGATCCAGCTTCTGAACAACCTTCCTTCCGTCATCATTCAAGGCATCCACGAAGGTATACAGCTCGCCCAGATGATCATTCTTCGAGCGATAGTAAGCATATTTCAGACATGAATAAACCGTCTTGTCACTTATCTCAAAATCATTAACCAGAACATTTCCTGCATTTATCGACAGATTGATCCTCTGATCATCAACATAGAACTTACCGCTCACTGTATCCTTAAGCTCGTTATAACGTTTTTCTATCTCATCCTGACTCATAGAATGAGTGATGATTGCAAACTTCGTTCCGTCCATACGATAGACCGATCCGACATTTGCAAAATTCGTCTGAAGCAGTCTCGCAAAGGTCTGAAGGATACGATTACCAAAGGAATAGCCGTAAATATCATTAAATGCGGAGAAGTTGCTGATACCGATCTGGATTATATTTCCCTCATCCTTACGCCAAAACATTGTTCGCAGATCCTCAAAGAAACCGTACAGGCTTCTGAGACCGGTATTGTTGTCAATATAACTCAGCAGGCCATGATTCTTGATAGCCCCGCCAAAATAAAGTGCTTTTCCATTCAGATCCTTCATTACAACGCCACGACAGGTACATACAACATAGCTTCCATCAACAGCTTTCGCCCTGTACTGCATGTCATGTCCCTGATCCTCACCACTGAAGATCCTCTCGATGCTCTTCACATAGTCTTCCCTGTCGTCAGGATGGATATGCTCGATCCATATACCGCCGGCGTTCTCCATATATTCGCCCGGAAGTCCGAAATAATCAACTGCCGTCTTCGACCATCTGGAGTAGTCATATTTCATATTGCAGAGAAATACATATGCACCCTCTGCAACAATAGAAAATGCTGAAAAAAGTTCATCCATCTGCTTTTTTTCTATTTCTGTCATATGCACCCTCCTTTCATAACATCGCATACCTCTCTTAATTATACTATATACAAAACACAGCGATAAAACAACAAGATTTCAACCTGTTTTTCAAATTAATGCCTGTTATTTTACCATATTTGTGAAAGTGGTAAAAATATCGCTGCCATATTTTATTACAGAAAAAAAGGCGCTGCCTGACAGCAGCGCCACAGACTGTAGACAAAGTCAGGGGCG
>DOVL01000190.1 GCA_003520105.1 Lachnospiraceae bacterium
AGTGCGATGGACCGCTATAACAGCAGTATGGGAGACATTGGTCTCGGAGGGCTTTCGGGAGCATCAGGCATGCCGAAACCGGTAAGCGCTACAAACAGCTCGGGCAGCGGCTCGGGAAGTTCGTCAGCAGATGCCGGGCTGAATCTTAAGGAGATAAATGATATACTTCGCGATGTAGACGACCTTATAGGTCTCGGAGCGGTCAAGAAAGAGATACATGATATGGTAAACCTTCTTCTTGTTCAGAAGCTGAGGGAGAAGAGAGGGCTGAAGAGTCCGTATATATCGAGACATCTTGTATTTACGGGGAATCCGGGTACTGGTAAGACGACCATCGCCAGATATCTGGGCAAGATCTATAAGAGTCTCGGGATACTTCCGAAGGGTCAGATGATAGAAACTGACAGAGCCGGGCTCGTCGCGGGCTATATGGGTCAGACGGCCGAGAAGGTTCAGGAGGTTGCCGGAAATGCGATGGGCGGAATCCTCTTCATCGACGAGGCATACACTTTGGCGATGAATAAAGAAGGGGATTTCGGTCAGGAGGCAATAGATACTCTTCTCAAGATCATGGAGGATCACAGAGATGAGCTTATAGTGATCGTTGCCGGTTACACCGACAGAATGGACGAGTTCCTTGATTCCAATCCGGGCCTCAGGTCGAGATTCAGCAAATATATCGCATTTGAGGATTATTCAAATGAGGAGCTGCTGCAGATATTTAAGGGATATTGCAGCGAGCAGGATTATCACCTGGAGCAGGGCATAGAGATCAAGCTGATCGAAAAGTTTGCAGAGCTTCGGCACGCTGAGGGAGATAATTTCGGTAATGCGAGAACGGTAAGAAACTATTTTGAGAGGGTGATCTCAAATCAGGCAAACCGCATAATGAGTGGCGGAAGCATCATGGATCCGGGCGCATTTGGACAGGCATTCGGGGACTTCACCGGAGATATGCTTATGACCATAACCAACGAGGATCTTACTTGAATGATCAGACAGGAACCCGTTGTTATTTCAGGATAGCTATTAGCAGTGTCGGTTATATAATATTCAGGATAGCTATTTGTAGTGTCGGTTATATAATATCCAGGATAGCTATCAGTAGTGTTGGGTGTATAATATCCAGAAACAACAATATACTGACCGGGTGGTTTACGGCAGTAATTCCGTGGATCAGCAAAAACAGGAGACTGTGAACTGTAATAAGGATCGGAGAAAATGTATGAAAAAAGGGAAGATCAGAAAGTATTGTATGAGGTTAATGGCACTCGCTTTGGTGGGTGTTCTTGCAGTACTGCTCAGCATGAATAAGTCTGAGGCAGCACCGTCAGGCAAGGGGGTTGGAAATATCACCGACCTACAGAAGGCAATAGCGGCAGGGGAGGAAAATATCTACCTTACGGCGGATATCACATATGGAAGCAAATACATAATTCTGCAATTTAATAGTGGCAAGAATGTAACACTTGATCTAAACGGACATGATATTATCATGAACAATAGTCCGAGAAGATGTTATTTCAACGTAAGTAGTGGTACGACTCTGACGATTTGTGATACGAGCAGTACGGATGGTGATGAGCAGGGACGTATAAGACATGGCGGCGGTTTCTTCGGCGGTGGCGTCCGTGTTGATGGTGAAGGAACAAAGCTGATCCTCGAAAGTGGCGGAATAAGTGAATGTGAGGCTACCTGCGGTGGAGCAGTTGCGGTTTTGGACGGTGCGTCATTTGAGATGAATGGCGGGTATATAGAGCTTAGCAGGACCTATGGGCAGTCGAAGAATAACGAAAGTGCAGGAAACGGTAATGGCGTGTATGTCGCCGAAGGTACATTTACCATGAACGGCGGCTGTATCAGAGGTAACAATGCCGGCAACACAGAATCACATAACGGCGGTGCCGTATGGGTTGGTGAAAATGCTGTATTTACCATGAATGGCGGTAAGATCGGCGACAGACAGATACTCAGCAGTAAATATTACGGAACACAGGGCGGCGGAAATATCAGCCAGGGAAACGGCGGTGCAATTTATGTCGGCGGTGGTGAATGCTACCTTAACAGCGGAGAGATTGACAGTAACACTGCAAACGGAAAGCTCGGCGGCGGCGCGGTATTTATTGGAGAAGGAAGTACCTTTGAGATAAAGTCAGAGGTGCAGCTGCTGGCTAACAGAGCCAATGAAAATGGCGGTGCGATTTATATCGACAGACCAAAATCATGTGTAATAAATGGCGTTACCATAGATGGCGGAACGTCAGGTGCCAACGCTACACGTGGCGGTGCGATATATGTTTCAAGTAATACAACTCAGGATATCACAGTGAAGGATGTGGTTATGAAAAGGCTGACCTCGGCAGACGGAGGAGCAGTGTATTCGGAAGGGGGAAAGCTTAACCTTTCAAATGTAACTATGAGTAACTGTTCTTCAAGTGGTAACGGCGGAGCTATGCATCTGGCAGGCAAAGCGGTTGTTGTTGTCAAAAATGGTACGATAACAGATAATGACGCTATATATGGAGATATTAATGAGTCTAACGGGCTTGGCGGAGCCATATGTCTGAAGGGCGAATCCAACTGTCTGCTTGAAAATACAGTTGTAAGCAATAACAAAGCCAATAACGGCGGAGGTATCTATGTGTCAAAAGACACAACACTTACTGTGGATGGAGGAAGTATAACAGATAATGAGGCTGTAGAGGATTTTTATTATGCTATTGTTACTGCCGGAGGTATTTGGGATGCTGGAAACCTCACATTTGCCGGGGCTCCTGTAATTAAGGATAATATACAGAGTAATCATAATGCGGATAAATATCCAAAAAGTGATGTTTATCTTACCTACGATAATAATGCCAAAGACACGGTACATATCAATGCCGGTTCGGAATTAAAAGAAGGCGCTGAGATCGGAATTCTAACAGAGGTTGGAAGCAGCAGAGATTACATAAATACAGACACGATCCGTATCACATATAACTACAAGAATAAAAACTGGAAAACAGCGCCTGAAAAGTATTTCTTTAGTGATGACTCTTCATACTATGTGCAGAAGAACCCTAATCTTTACAGCAATACGGCATTTTATCATGAAGCTTTTTTGATGAAGGAGAAGCATGATCATAGTAATAATTACACGTATGTTGACAGGGTTATTCCTAACTGCGTAAGTGTGGGCCATAATGATTATTACGAATGTCTTGAATGCCACAGAATATTTATTGATTATGAATTCGCCATTGAAACCAATGATGAGGAAAGGCTTTTGGATAAAGATCCATATAATCATAAAGGCCCGGAGGTTGAATCAGATTGGACGGCAGATACGACGGCTCTCTGTATGAAGGGTGGAATAGATAAACGAAATATAACCTGTGGTGCCTGTCATGAAGTAATAAGGACTGAGTACATGGATACATTACCTGCAGGTCATAAATGGGAGGATTATTCAGAAACATACGATGATAACGGAGCAACAAAAACAAAAACCGGCTGGAAGTGTAAGGTTTGTGGGCTGATCGTTTGGGGTAATAACCCTGAATGCGAGCATAAAAACATTGAAGATAGATATGGGATTTCAAGCACATGTAAATTACATGGAAATAAACCATATAGTATATGTAAAGACTGTGGAACGTATTTTAAATTTGGCACAAAAGAGTTAATGTCTAAGGAAGAGGTGAATGATATAATTCTTCCTTTAGCTGCTCATAATTATACAGCAGTCACTGGTCCATCAACAATTAAAGAAGCTACTACTTGTACCGAGGATAGCTATTATACATACAGTAAAAAATGCAATATCTGTAATTTTGTAGAAAGTACAAGAACAGAGATAATTCCTGCACATCATTCCTGGGCCGTAACACCAAATACGGATGATTGCATAATAATGCGTTTCTGTCGTGTCTGTAATCTGAAAGAAGTCATCGACTATAATCATAACCTGGTAGAAGTGCCTTATGTTGCGCCGTCATGCGTTCTTGACGGACATGAGGCTTATTATGAATGCTTAAAATGCGGCGAAAGATTTAAAGAGAATATCGATGAAGATGATGAGATCACTGAAGAGGAGCACAATTCGCTCAAGATCACTGATGAAGAATTTAAGAGTAAATATATCATTCCTGCAACCGGACATAAGCCGGGGGAAGCCGTTATGGAGAATGTGATCGATCCGGACTGTAATACAGAAGGAAGCTATGAAGAGGTTATCTATTGCTCTGTATGTGACAGAGAGATAAGCCGAGAGGAGAAGGTTCTCGACAAGGTGACTATATCAGCGGCCGGTGATGGACAGATATGGACACTTGGGGATTCAGGAAATCTTAAATTTGTATTTAAGAGAAGCTATAAGGACGAGGACACCTTTGACGAGTGGTTTACAGGTGTGGTCAAGGTTGACGATGAAGAATTGGCTGCTTCTGATTTTGCTGCGGTAAAGGGCAGCGTCGATCTTAAGCTTAATGACTCCTTCCTGAACACGCTTGAAGTGGGAAAGCATATTGTTACGGTTGTATTTGATGATGCTGAGTCTTCCGCAGAGTTTAGTGTTGTTGAGCCTGAGAAAGAAGAACCTTCCGAAGATAAGGATGATGAGACTACACCTTCGGATGATGAACAAACCTCGAATGAGGAAGATTCCACAACGGATGGTAAAAAAATTGCTGATGACAAAACTGTTGATAATACCGGTGACAGTACCGAGAAAGTAACGGAAGATCCGGGTAAGGATGCTGTTATCGAAGAGAAGACTGAAGGAAATTCAACAGATAAGACCGACAGTACAGCTAAAACCGGCGACGAGACTCCGGTTGGGATATTTATCATTCTTGCGGCTGTGTCTGTTATTGCGATCGCGGCATGCATAGTGCTGAAGATCAGAAAAAACAGGAAGAGCAGTATGGAAGATAGTGAGAACAAGGAGAGCAGATCCTGATCAGGCAGGGTATGGCTTTTTGCAGAATGTATGTATGAACTGAAAATACTGCCAAAACCGAAGGGCAGATGAACATTTGGGTTGAAATATGTCCGGGATACTATATCTTGTTGCGACGCCTATAGGAAATCTTGAAGATATGACTTTCCGCGCGGTGAGAGTGCTGAAAGAGGCAGATCTCATCGCTGCGGAAGATACGAGGAACAGTATCAAGCTTCTTAATCACTTTGAGATCAGGACTCCTATGACGAGCTATCATGAATTTAATAAATATGACAAGGCGGACCGGCTTATCGAGAAGCTTTCGGAAGGGCAGACGGTTGCTCTTATCACTGATGCCGGAACACCGGGAATCTCAGATCCGGGCGAGGTTCTGGTAGAGAAATGCTATGAGGCCGGGATAACGGTCATACCGGTTCCGGGGGCCTGCGCGGCAGTAAATGCGCTGATCGCATCCGGGCAGCCTACAAGAAGATTTGCATTTGAAGCATTTCTTCCTGCCGATAAGAAGGAAAGAAGAGCCGTTATTCAGGAATTAAAAAATGAAACAAGAACGATCGTGCTTTATGAAGCTCCGCACAGGCTTGTAAAGACCCTGAAGGAGCTTCGGGAGAATCTTGGCGACAGAGAGCTGACGCTTTGCAAGGAACTTACCAAGAAGCATGAAAGTTTTGCCCGGACAACTCTGGATGAAGCAATAAGTGCTTTTGAAGATGAAGATAATGCTCCGAGAGGCGAGTATGTTCTTGTTATTAAAGGTAAGAGCGAAGAAGCCGTTGAAGCTGAAAAGGCGGCTGCGTGGGAGAACATATCCGTGACAGAACACGTCGAGATGTATATCACCGGCGGAATGACCAAGAAGGATGCGATTAAGCAGGTCGCACTCGACAGAAACCTGCCGAAGCGTGAGGTTTATGCCGAGGTGGAGAGAATTAGCTAACAATTGAAACACTGCGATGCCGGATTAAAAACAGTGAATTGAGTAAATATATTCAGGTGAAAATATGCAGCTGATCATATCAGTCGATCATATCAGCCGATCATATCAGCCGGAAAGAGGAGTATGAGCGCAAGGAAGTTCTGGATAAAAATGAATATCCTGTATGAGCGGTTTATGCTTCTGGTTTTTACGGCAGTGCTGCTCATAATTATCTATGCCTTGTATGACAGCTGGTATATTTACGATAAGGCAAATATCGATCTTATGAAGTATAAGCCTGCGGAGGGCAGCAGCGTTCCGGCCGATGCGCCGATAACCGATGATATGGTGGCATGGATCACCATGGATGATACAAATATCGATTATCCGATCATGCAGGGAGATAACAATTTAGAGTACCTGAACATGAATCCTTACGGTGAGTACAGCCTTTCCGGGAGCATATTTCTTGACAGTAGAAACAAGCCTGATTTTTCAGAACAGTATTCGATAATATACGGGCATCATATGGAATACGGAGTGATGTTCGGCGCGCTTGATGAATACCTTGACAGTGTATATCTTAAAGCTCACAGCGATGGAGAGCTTCTGGTCGGGCGGGAGAATATTAAAAAATACAGGCTTAAGGTTTTTGCCGGTGCGAAGATCAACATATTTAAAGACGAGGTTTTCTTTGATCCGGGAATCAAAGAGCCGGAGAAGCTGATAAAGGAATATGCGGCGGTTTACGATCAGACGGTTGAACGATCAGAGCATATAATAGTGCTTTCAACCTGTACCGAGCCGGTTTCACAGAACAGGCTGCTGGTCTTCTGTTATATTTACGAGTGACCGGTAAAAAATATTAATATTTTTTTAAAATGTGCTGTTTAAGTATAATTGACAGACAGTAGACTACTTGACATAATATCTTACACAACCTATTAGGATGGTGGATTTGTGTGATCTATTGCAATATCTTCCGGTTTTATTAAAGTATAAATGGGAGGATTTTTTGTTATTGTTTGAGGAAATGTATGAGTTTGGAGATTGAGGACGAGAAAAATACGGCAAGTGCATCAGATACAGCAAGTGTGTCAGATACGGCAAATGCATCAGATACGACAAGTGCATCAGATACAGCCGGCGGTGCACATAAAGATGAAGGATCACCGGCTGTCATGAAATCAGATAAAGATCACAAAAACGGTAAGAAGAAAAAAAAGAAAACAGCCGGAAGGTATGCGGCGGAGTTTTTCATAAAAGTCGGTGTAACGGTGCTTGCGATCTGGATACTGCTCAGTTTTGTTCTGGGCATATATGTTATCCACGATAATCTCGCATATCCGATGCTTAAGGATGGCGACCTGTGCATAATACTGAGACCGGCAGAACTTCATACGGGTGACGCTGTCGTTTACACCTCGGGTGGGAAGATAAGATTCGGACGCATCGCAGCGATGCCCGGCGAGACGGTGGATATCGGAGACGATGGTCTGACCGTGAACGGATATAATGTATATGAGGATACGGTATATCCTACAAGTGCCGAGGGGGCTGCGATCGAGTTCCCTTATGAGGTGCCGAAAGGCAGTTATTTTATCCTGAACGATTACAGACCGGACATAAATGACAGCCGTATCTTCGGGGCGGTTTCCGGGAAGAAGGTTAAGGGCAGGATCATCTTCGTCATGAGGCGGCGGGGAATATAATGTTTTAGGATGCAATGATAATGATTTTGTTGTGAGATATATACGCAGCGATTGATAACAGCAGATGCAATGACAAGGCGCTTCAGAGAAAAATACAAATAAGAGAGATGGAGAAGAGAAGCATGAAGACAGCAAGAAAGATATTCGCATTAATGGCAGTTTTGATCATGACAGCAGGAGGAACGGCGGCTTCCGTAAGGGCGGCAGCTTATACGGCTGTCAAAGGAACAACCATGAATTTTAACAAATACCTTGTTATTGATAAAGAAGCGACTGTTCCTGCAGTGGAATTCACATTCGGAGTTACAGCAGGCGCGGAAGTCGAGGCAGACGAGGATACCCTTGAGGTTAAAGCCGGACCATCACCTGAGTTGGTTGTTGTAGGAACTAAAGTGGAGAACCAGCCGGGCATAAACGGCAAGACAGCTTTTACTTTAGAACAGATAACAACTGACGGTACTGCAACTGATGGTATAGCAAACAGCACCGACAGGAAATACGCAACAAATTCCGTAACAGTAGATTTTAGCAAAGTTGAGTTCACGGAGCCGGGCGTTTACAGATATATCATTACTGAGACAGAGCAGGATGCGGACTCGCCTTTTAAGAATGACGATGCAGCGGCAAGAACTGTAGATGTATATGTGGAAAATGACGAGACATCAGAAACACCAAAGCTTAAGATCGGCGGATATGTAATGTACAAAGGTGTGGTAACTGCCGCGCCTAAGAAGGCGGCAACGGACGATACGGCCGCAGCACCAGCCGCAAATGGCGCAGAGCCTGACAGGGCTGAAAAATCAAGCAGTTTTATAAATACATTCACGACCTACAACCTTACATTTGGCAAGAAAGTCACAGGTAATCAGGGTTCAAAGGACAAATATTTTGAGTTCACGCTCAGTCTTACCGGTGCAGAGCCGGGAGTGTATGCAGTTGACATAACGAAGGCAACCGACAAGCCTCAGGCGACAGCGGCAACAACGGTAACTGTTGCAGATAATCCGGATGAAATAACAGTTGGTAATGATGGCACGGCTACTCAGAAATTCTACCTTCAGCACGGGCAGTCAATAACAGTTAAGAAGCTTGCCAAGGGAACAAAATATACTCTTCAGGAGAAGAAGGAAGAGTATACTGCTGCCGCAAAGGTAAATGATGTTGTATCTAAAGCAACACTTGGTGACGGTACCACGGCCAGTGATCTGGCAACCTTTACGGAGGATGCCGCTACAAAAACAGCGACTGTTACTTCTAAGGATGGCGGTATCGATGTTGATACAACAGTAGAATTCACCAATAACAAGGTTGGCGTTATCCCTACAGGCATCCTTCTTTCTGCAACACCTTGGATAATTGCAGGAGTCATTGTTATCGCCGGGATCATCTTCTTTGCGGTAAGATCACGTAAGAAATATGATGAAGAGTAGAATTGAGTGATCGTTATAAGTAGAATACACGTCTGCAGACAAGGAATTTAAATGATTAGAATGATATGGGGGAAAACTGGTATACCAAGGCTTTTCAGATCATTGGTCAGTGCGGTTTTAGCGGCCGCGCTGACCTGTGGTCTTATTTGCGCTTTAGGGGGAGCTTCGGTCAATGCTGAGGGTTCCGCCTATAAACCGCTTACGGTTGAAGTTCCGGTAGAATGCTTTAAAGATACAAAGCTGAGTGATCAGACATACAGGATAGTGATCAGCCCGATGGACAGCACATATCCTTTGCCGGATGTGAGTAGTCTCAGCATTGAAGATGGCAGGGACAGCTTTAGTATAACAGTGACGGAACCGGGCACCTACGAGTATCTTATCCGCCAGGAAAAGGGAGCTGCCGAATCAGTCATATATGACGAAACAGAGTATGAGCTTACCCTGTTCATAGTTGACGAGGAGGAAGCAGGCGGATCCGGAAGTGCGGATCCGGGAAGCGGTGCAGATGCAGGCGGATCGGACGAATCAGCATCCGGCAGCGCAGAACGTGCTCTCATATGCATCATGTCGGTTAATTATGCCGGAACTGATGACAAGCCTGAGAAGATCGAATTTGTAAATGAAGAGGTCGAAGAACCGGATACAGGTGACGATACGGAGGATGTTACTGAAGACACCGACGATTCAGAGGAAACCGAAGTGACCGAAGACACCGGGGAAACTGTCACAACGGAGGATACTGCTTCAACCGAAGCAACAGTTACAACTGAAGATACTGCGGCTTCAACCGCTGATGATGCGAAGGTTGTTCCGGGTGGTGACGGAACAGATATTTCCACTGAAAACGAAAATATAACAAGTGAAGAAAAAACCGGTGATGGATCAAATGTAAAAACCGGTGATGAGACCAAGGTCGGACCTGTTATTGCAATAATGACAGGATCGCTGGCGGTTGTTGTATTTCTTGTATTTTTGAAGAAACGTGCCGACAGGAAGAGAAAAAATTCAGACAGTGAAGAAACCGGAGCGAGAGATACTGACGAGTAGAACTAAGAGAGATACCGCGGAACCAACCACATGGCAGAAGGGATGAAACGACATGAAGACATTTAAAAAACGCATAATTTGCATAATATCTGCTGCAATGCTGCTGCTTTCCTCGTTTATGACCGATGTGAAGGTTTTTTCAAGTGAACCGGATACAGCATTTGCTGTAAGATATACAGAAAACAGCACTGAACAGACGGATGGCTCAGGTGATGCTCAGGCTGATGGTAATGCCTCAGCGAAAAGTGAAAATGTCGGCACCGTGAGTTACAGCGACGAGAGCCGCAAGGTTACTCTGTCATATACTGACGATGCAGCCATACCTTCTGATTCCGAGCTGCATGTAAATGTATCATATGACAAGCTTGATACTGCTGCGGCCGTACTTGGTATAGCTCCTGAGGATTATGTATATTATTCGGATTTTATTGATATAGAGCTTACACACGATGGTGAAAGAGTTGTTCCTGCAGCCGCTGTAACGGTTTCCATAGAGCTTCCCGACGCAGCGGATGGTGCGGTGTTCCGAACGGTGCTTTTCGGTGAGGAAAGCATTGAGGAGCTTGTCTGCACTACGACGGATAAGACTGTTGTTTTCGATACATCAGAACTGGCCGGCTTTGGCATAATCGGTGCGGTTCAGCCGGCGATATCGGAAAATACGGACGCTGCCGGGCTTTTGGTCTTTACACTTGACAGTGATGCTGCAGCTATTGTGGACAGTGACTCAATAGAGGTACCGGAGGAGGGCTACGAGACTCTTATCGCGGTAGAACTT
>DOVL01000144.1 GCA_003520105.1 Lachnospiraceae bacterium
TTCTCCTTGTAAAGCTGTGACAGACATACAGCCATCTTACCGCTTCCCGGACCCGGTGCGGTTACAACAACAAGTGGCTTCTCTGTCTCAATATATTCATTCTTTCCAAAGCCCTCATCACTGATGATGAGCGGAATATTGTTTGGATAACCGTTGATCGGATAGTGTCTGTAAACCTTCATACCGAGACTCTCAAGTCTCTTCTGGTATTTGATTGCTCTTTCCTGTCCGTTGAAGCGTGTAAGTACTACGCTGCCTACGAAGAGACCATAACCTCTGAAGGCATCGATCAGACGAAGCACATCTATATCGTAGGTGATACCAAGGTCACCTCTGACCTTATTTTTCTCAATATCATTTGCATTGATGACTATGACTATCTCCGCATCATCCTTAAGCTGGGTAAGCATCCTTATCTTACTGTCCGGAGCGAAGCCCGGAAGCACCCTTGATGCATGGTAATCATCGAAAAGCTTTCCGCCGAATTCCATGTAAAGCTTTCCACCAAAATTAGAAATCCTTTCCCTGATCCTCTCAGACTGCATTGAGAGATATTTGTCATTGTCAAAACCAATCCTGCTCATTTTGTTATCCTTCCTGATGATTCATTTATTATAAAATATGTTTAACTACAATTCTTGCCGCCAGCTTCCTGAGGCTGTCTGCTTCTGCCAGATCTGCCGCAACCAGCTTGTCGTAATTTCTGAAATGCTCTATCCTTTCAGCGATCTCAAGTCCGCCGAAAACTCCCGAATCAGCCGTCGCATCATTCTCAGTCTCCTGATAATCATTGCAGACGTATGTGGATTTATTTGCTGCGATGACCGAAACAAGATCAGCAAAGAGCTTGGTCGCTCTAAACGACCTCTCGTCCTGCTTAGTAACAATAAGCAGCTGGTCAGATCTCTCAATCAGCCATTTATTCAGATCATCTATAGTTGAATCAGCATCCACAATAACGATATCATATCTGTCCGAAACCGTTGCCTCTCTGATGATATCAATATAAGTCCTGCTTGTGATACCTGCATAAGCCGATATGCTTGTACGCTTTATCTCCTGCAGGAACTCAAAGTTTTCTCTCTTGATATACTGTCTCACCTTACGGAATTCACCTGCTTCGACGATCCTGTCATCTTCTATCTGATCTTCAAATCCCAGAAGCCTTCCAAAGGTCTGATAAGGCGAAGTACAGATATAGAAAACCCTGTGTCCCGATTCAGCAAGTATTCTGCTCAGTCCGAGCGCTATGGTTGTTTTTCCCGCACCGCCTGCTGCAGAATATACCATAAGCAGTCTTGCCGGATTCTCTGACGAGATCATCTTCTCATCAACCGACTGCGGTGCAAGTGTCGAACCTTCCGCCTGCTGCGTAGTCATACCACCTGCCTGCTGTACAGTCATACCACTCACCTGCTGCACGGACGCATCGCCTGCCTGCGTTCCGACAACATGTACAGGCTCGTTTTTCTTAGCCTCAGACTCTGAAGAAGTCATAGCCGAAACATTCGGAATCGGCGCATCTGCTGTACGAGCTGTGACAGCAGGAGTCTCCGCGATAGGAGCAGCCGCGGCCATGGATCTGATGATTCCCGTGGCACTCATCTTGTCAACCGCTTCCCTTACCTGAGCCTTGGCTGCTGCATCTCCCAGGATAACCTCCTTAGGAAACTTTATAAGGAAATCACATTTACCTATTCTTACGGTATCATTATCCGATATATATCTTGCTTCACCGCTCTTCAGTCTGGAGCCGTTCACGAAAGTACCGTTTGCACTTCCGAGATCTATCACCGCAACCTTATTTCCAACCTGAGAGATCTTACAGTGAACACGGCTTGCCGATGTATCCGGAACAACTCCGTCACACGTATCCGCACTTCTGCCGATAACAAAATTATCATTTGTCACAACAATCTCCGGAAGCTTTCCGTTAAGGTGTGTAAGCGTGATCGCCGGCATGTTTCTTGCCGCAAGATAACCGGTATGTCCCGGAATATCCGCTGTGACCTGCTGAGACTTCATGGTAGTCAGCTCACCGGTATCCCTTATATTTGCTATTGTTACTCTGGACTTTGAATCCTCTTCGCTGAGCTTGTCATAAAGCTCTGTGATACTCAGCTTCTCATCAATAAGCCAGGAAACAACCTCGTCCGCTCTCTCGCCCTGAAGATTCTGAAGCTTCTTCATAAGTCTTGCAAATACGTCGCGAACCTCATTCTCAAACAGCACTGCCTTGACAGGAACCTTCTGGATTACCGGTGCGTACACCGCTTTAACCTTCTTGGTCTTAGGATCGATATATATCTTTGAAAGCGATGTAATGATATTTTCCTCTTTAAGGGTTCCGCTCTCCTTGGTTTTGATAACGATACCCAGGAAATCCTTAATTATCTCTATAAATCTCGGTACATTCAGTCCCTCAGCAAGTTCGGAAACACTCTTATATGTGTTTACAACATAATAAAACGCGTTCTGGCCATTGAAATTGCCATACATAACGTTTACAAAGGACTCATTATCGCCCTTGGATATCTGATTATATTCATCAGCGGCAACACACGTAGGATCATTTATAACATAAACAAAATCCTGACCGGCGGATGCTTCTGTCAATGTACCATCAACCAAAAATCTGTTCAATTCTGCCTCACCCTTTCCGAATAATAGTCAAGAATCAATGACATATATTTTATCAAAATACAGCCCTGAAAACAACCAACTAATAATTATTTAAGACTATCTACAAGCGCCTTGTATTCATTCATAACGGCTTCATGATGTGACTTAACAAAGCTGCCGTCACCTGCCGCTGCCGCTTCCTCAAGCCCCTTGGCCTTCTCAAACATATCGGTGGCTCCGATCGTCTTGGAAGCACTCTTGATTGAATGGATAAGTATCTTGTAGTCCTTCAGATTATCAGCCTTCAGGAAGCCATCCAGCTGACCTATCTTCTCCGGAGCAGCATCAACATAGTCATTGATTATTTCAAGATAAAACTCCTCATCATTGCCACAGTAAGTAAGACCATCAACTGTATTTAATCCGATTTTCTCCAGTCCTTCCAGTGTTAGTTTTCCACCTGTTTCCATCTCGTCTCCCTCTGTAACCTCAAACGTCATTATTTCAAAATCCTCCGGATCAGCTGATTTCTCTGAATCATTTTTTCCATCAATAGATTTTGTTCTGTTCTGATCTTTCTCCGGCTCATCATCCGGAACCGCACCGAAGAGATCATCCACCGAAACTGTTTCTTCCATCTGCACCGGGCTTTCGGTTTCCGGAAGCATATCATTTTCCGAATCACCTGCCACAGTGCCTGTCAGATATTTCTTAAATATCTTCTCAAGTCCGTCAAGCTCGATCGGCTTCGAGAGATAATCATCAAAGCCCGCCTCAAGGTACTGTTCTCTTGCACCGACAACTGCATTTGCTGTAAGTGCGATAACCTTGGTATCTCCAACCAGATTATTATCCTTCAGATATTTCAAGGTTTCCAGACCATCCATCTCAGGCATCATATGATCGAGGAAAAGCATATCGAAATGCTGCTCTTTCATCACCTTGATGGTCTCTGCTCCGGAACCGCAAATGGTCGGTTTGATTCCGAACAACTTCATCAGATTGGCTGCAACCTTGCGGTTAACCTCATTATCATCCGTAAGGATTATCTTCGCATCCGGAACCGTCAGTGTAACCGTACTTGCCGCACTCTTGCTGTGATGTTCCTTAGCAGTAACACTGTATTCACCAACCGGTGACTTATCTACGATTTCCAGAGGAAGTTCAAAATAGAACTCCGATCCTACGCCGTATTCACTCTTGATCTTAAGCTCGCTTCCCATCATGATGAGAAGTCTTGTTACTATGGAGATGCCCAGTCCGGTTCCTTCAATATGGCGGTTCTTCTTCTCGTCAACACGCTCGAAGGAAATCGAAAGTTTATCTATATCTTCTTTCCTGACACCGATTCCGGTATCCTTAACAGAGATAAGAAGATTGCATCTGTTATTTTCTATCTTCTGATTCTTTATCGACAACTGAACATAGCCTTTTTCGGTATATTTAACCGCGTTTGTCAGGAGATTCATTATAACCTGGCTGATTCTGACATCATCACCCAAAAGCTTTGAAGGCACCGATTCATCCAGATCGATCTTAAACGCCAGACCCTTGGTCTTCGCTCTTTCACTTATTGAATTAACAAGACCGTTCACCAGAATCTTAATCTCAAATTCCGCAGGAACCAGGTTCATCTTGCCATCCTCGATCTTGGAGAAATCAAGGATAGTATTTATTATCGAAAGAAGCGTCTTGCCGGCGCTCTTGATATTTGTCGAATAATCCAGAGTGTTCGGTTCCTTCGACTCATGAAGGATCATCTCGTTCATTCCGAGGAT
>DOVL01000006.1 GCA_003520105.1 Lachnospiraceae bacterium
TCTGTACTCGATCTTACCTGCCTTAACATCCTCGATAGCCTTAACAACGTCCATTGTTACTGTTCCGGCCTTTGGATTTGGCATAAGTCCCTTAGGACCAAGTACACGTCCGAGACGTCCAACAACACCCATCATGTCAGGAGTAGCGATTACAACATCGAAATCAAGCCATCCTTCGTTCTGGATCTTTGGAACGAGCTCATCACCACCTGCATAATCAGCGCCTGCTGCAAGTGCCTTATCAACATTATCACCCTTAGCGAAAACGAGAACCTTAACGGTCTTACCTGTTCCGTGAGGGAGAACAACGGCACCACGTACCTGCTGATCTGCATGACGTCCGTCTACACCAAGTCTGATGTGAGCTTCGATTGTCTCATCGAACTTAGCATTTGCTGACTTCTTGAGGATTGAAACTGCCTCATCAAGATCATATAATTTTGTCTTCTCTACAAGTTTTACAACTTCCTGATATCTTTTACCTTTTTTCATTACGAAACCTCCTGTGGTTTTATCGAGAGTCTTTACTCTCTTCCACTTTTATTTTTAATTAGTCCTCTACAACGATACCCATTGAACGTGCAGTTCCGGCGATCATGCTCATAGCAGCCTCGATAGAACCGGCATTCAGATCAGGCATCTTCTTCTCAGCGATCTCTCTGATCTTATCCTTAGAGATCTTAGCAACCTTATCCTTGTTAGGCTTTCCTGAACCTGACTTAAGATTACAAGCCTGCTTAAGAAGAACTGCTGCAGGTGGAGTTTTTGTGATGAAGCTGAAGCTTCTGTCAGCATAAACTGTGATAACTACAGGGATGATTGTGTCTCCCATATCAGCAGTCTTAGCGTTGAACTCCTTAGTAAACTGTACGATATTTACACCGTGCTGACCAAGAGCTGGTCCGACAGGTGGTGCAGGAGTTGCCTTACCTGCAGGTATCTGTAATTTAATGTATCCTGTTACTTTCTTCGCCATTTTAGCGTACCTCCTATAAGTGGTATTAACGGAATGCTGATCTCTTCCGCATCCCTTCCACGTTTTATGCCTTTATAAGGCTTAATTACAATTTCTCAATATCACCCAGACTTATCTCAACAGATGTTGTTCTGCCGAAAATGTCTACATCGATAGTAACTGTCTGCTTACCGGCATTGATGCTCTTGATATTGCCTTCAGTTCCTTCCCATGCACCTGATATAACCTTGATGAGATCACCGACCTCAACATCGATATCAAATACCTGATCAGGCTCCTTAACACCGAGCTTTCTCATCTCAGCTTCTGTAAGCGGAACAGGCTCTGATCCCGGTCCTACGAAACCGGTAACACCTCTTGTATTGCGGACTACGTACCATGTAACATCATTCTTGATCATGTGTACAAGAACATAACCCGGAAACAGCTTTTTGGAAACAGTCTTCCTCTCGCCGTTTGCTTTGGTTTCAACAACATCCTGAAGAGGAACCATAACCTCAAGCATCTGTCCCTGAAGCTTTCTGTTCTCTATAGTCTTCTCAATATCAGCCTTTACCTTATTCTCATAACCTGAGTAGGTATGTACAACGTACCAGTGTGGCTCGGTATCTTCAACCTGCTTAAAGCTGGTTGGTGTAGTTTTTTCAACCTTTTCAACTACTTCTGCAACTACTTCTTCGTTGTTTATTTCTGCCATGTTCTCACCGCCTATACAAGTATATACCCTAAACCGAATGTGATAAGGTAATCAAGCAATACGATCATAAGACCAAGCAAAACAGCCACTACTATAACAGCTACTGACTGTCTGAAGAGATTCTTCTTGGTCGGCCATGTAATCTTGCCGAACTCAGCCTTAAGCTCCTGGAACCAGCTTCTCTTAAGTGCAGGTGAGTTTTCTTTCTTATCTGCCATCCTTAACTCCGTTCCGTAAATAAATTACTTTGTTTCCTTATGGTTTGTGTGCTTCTTGCAGAACTTACAATATTTCTTAGTCTCGATTCTCTCAGGATGATTCTTCTTCTCCTTTGTCATATTGTAATTACGCTGCTTACATTCTGTACATGCCAATGTAATCTTAACACGCATGACTTATACCTCCATATCAAACATTTTAAAAATGTAACTGTATAATACGGGTATATCCGCCTATCTTTCAACACGTCTGTATCAGGCGGACTATATACTAGTTACGCAAAAAGCGTACGAGCCGCAGCTTATAAATGATACTGTTGGGATGTATCACTCTCCACCACTTCATAAGTCCGTTCTCTTTCTGATGGTAGCACAACAAAAAAAGCCCGAAGGCTTACGCAGGGTTAATAGTAGCATATGAAAACTATGTAGTCAAGCGGTTTTTTACCGAAAAAGCCGCATCTTTCGATGCGGCTCTATATCAGTCAGCGAAATAATATCCAACGCCCCACTTTGTGTGGATGTATTTAGGATCTGCAGGCTGGGATTCGATCTTCTCTCTGAGTCTTCTGACATGAACATCAACTGTTCTTGCATCACCCGGATATGAAGCGCCCCAGATTGTTTTCAGCAGTTCATCTCTTGAGTAAACCTTGTTCGGATTAGAGATAAGAAGAAGAACAAGATCAAACTCCTTAGCTGTAAGGCTTGCCTCCTTGCCGTCGATGAAGACTCTTCTGCTATCAAGCTCAAGACGAAGTCCCTTCTTCTCGATAACATTTTCCTTTGTATTTCTGGAAACATCATTCTTCGAATTACGTCTGAGGATAGCTTTGATACGAGCTTTAACCTCAAGTATATTGAAAGGCTTTGTAATATAATCATCAGCTCCATACTCAAGGCCGAGTATCTTGTCCATATCCTCGCCCTTGGCTGTCAGCATGATTATCGGAACATCCGAAAACTCTCTTATCATCTGACAAACTTCAAGTCCGGTATATTTAGGAAGCATGATATCAAGAAGAATGATGTCATATTCCTTCTCTCTTGCTTTATTTATGGCTTCCTCACCGTCATATGCAGTATCAACTTCAATGTCATCCTGTTCCAGACTGAATCTGAGTCCTTTAACAATTAATTTTTCATCATCAACAACAAGTACCTTTTTCATCCTGCACCCCTTTTAAATAGTGATCAGATCGCGTATCTTATTAAAAATACCCTCCTTGATCCCGTTGACATTCATTATTTCATTAATACTTTTAAACTTACCGTTTTCTTCTCTGTATCTGATGATATCCTCTGCTCGGCTTTCACCGATACCGGGAAGCTTCGTCAATTCGTTCTTATCTGCCGTGTTAATGTTTACCTTATCATCATGGTTCATCGAATCATCTATAGTTGATGATCCATCCGTATCACTCAGAACTGCTTCCGTCATCTCAGCTTCTGTTGGGAAATATATCCTCATGCCATCCGTTACCGGAGCTGCAAGATTTACATATCCGCGATAAGCATCGCTTCTGTACCCACCGGCCATCTCAAGCGCATCATCAACTATATTTCCTGCAGACAGTTCGTATACACCTTCATTTACCACTGCTCCGCAGACATATACTCTGACAGCTTCTTCGTGATATTGCTCTTCGGTTGCTACTTTTATATTATCACCATCTGTCTCACTTTCCTCTTGATCATGTTCGGAAACAGCAGAGATATTTTTATCCGAAGCATCATCCTCGACTACTGCTTCCGTCCTGCCACATCCGGATAGAAAAGCCAGTGAAAAGATCAGCAGATATCTCTTTATTTTACTATTCATTATTTCCACATCCTTCCAGACACGAAGGAAATAGAAATATCAGATCTATTAATCAAGCATATATGGATATTGTAACGTTTTTGTA
>DOVL01000003.1 GCA_003520105.1 Lachnospiraceae bacterium
CATGGGCCTCATCGAAATGATACTTGCGGCAATAGTTATGGTGATCAATCATAGATTTTTCACTTCCGGATTTAAGGGACTTTTCAGGGGCGCTCCAAATATGGATACGCTTGTGGCACTCGGTTCTGCTGCATCCTTCTGCTACAGTGCGGTTATTCTGTTTTTGATGAATAATGCCGAAAAGAAGGGTGATACAGCTGCAGTAAGCGACTACATGAACGATCTGTATTTTGAATCGGCTGCAATGATCCTCACACTTATTACTGTCGGAAAGCTTCTTGAAGCGTATTCCAAGGGCAAGACCACAAATGCACTTAAGGGGCTTATGAAGCTTGCACCTAAAACGGCTGTAGTGATCAGAGATAATGAGGAGAAAACTGTTTCCATCGAAGAGGTTGCGGTTGGTGATATATTTGTTGTCAGATCGGGTGAAAGTGTTCCGGTTGACGGTGTTATAATTGAAGGTGATTGTGCTGTAAATGAGTCGGCACTTACGGGTGAAAGTATTCCTGTTGATAAGACGGCCGGTGATAAGATTTCTGCGGCAACCATCAATCAGTCCGGCTTTGTGAAGTGTAGAGCGGAAAGAGTCGGAAGAGATACAACACTTTCTCAGATAATAAATATGGTAAGCGAGGCGGCTTCAACGAAAGCGCCGGTTGCCAAGATAGCGGACAAGGTTTCGGGTATATTTGTACCGGTAGTTATCGGTATAGCTTTATTAACTTTTGCTGTTTGGATGATCACTGGAAGCGCGGTCGGCTTTACCATGGCGAGGGCGATTTCCGTGCTCGTAATATCATGTCCTTGTGCTCTCGGACTTGCAACACCTGTAGCGATAATGGTTGGAAACGGTGTTGGTGCTAAGAGCGGAATCCTCTTCAAAACAGCAGTTTCGCTTGAAGAAACCGGTAAGGCAGATGTTGTTGTCCTTGACAAGACTGGTACAATAACTAAGGGTGATCCTTCTGTAACGGATATTTTCGTTGATTCCGGTGTTGATGAGGAGACCTTTGTCAGAATGTGCTGCTCGATAGAAGCGAGAAGCGAGCATCCGATAGCTAAGGCTATTGTCGCTTATGGCAGTGACAGACTGCATCTGGCCGCGTCAGATTATTATGAGGTGAGTGAGTTTAAGACTCATCCGGGTAATGGTATATCCGGATCAGTAATGTATCAGCAGTTTTTTTGCGGAAATACTGATTTTATTCAGAAATACGCTTCGATAGATCCTAAATTCACTGCCAAGGCGGAAGAGTTTGCGAATGATGGGAAAACTCCGGTTTTCTTTGCGTCGGCAGGAAATGTTATAGGTATGATGGCGGTGGCAGATACAATTAAGGATGATTGCACAGAGGCTGTAAGCAGACTGAAAGAGATGGGTATGAGAGTCATCATGCTTACAGGCGATAACAGAAGAACGGCAGAAGCCATCGGAAGAATGGCGGGCGTTGATGAGGTTATAGCTGACGTGCTTCCGGATGGCAAGGAACAGATTATAAGGGAACTTAGGGAGTCCGGCAGCAAGGTTATAATGGTTGGCGACGGAATAAATGATGCGCCTGCCCTGACGAGAGCCGACATCGGTATTGCAATCGGCGCAGGAACGGACATAGCTATAGATGCGGCTGATGTTGTTTTGATGAAGAGTGATATGATGGATGTTGCATCGGCTGTTAAGCTGAGCCGCGCAACACTTAAGAATATACATGAAAATCTGTTCTGGGCATTTATTTACAATATTATTGGTATTCCACTTGCGGCGGGAGTATATTATCCTATATTTGGATGGAAGCTCAGTCCGATGTTCGGAGCTGCAGCCATGAGTCTGTCGAGCTTCTGCGTTGTTACCAATGCGCTCAGGCTGAATCTGGTGAAGCTTTTTGATAAAAAGAATTGATCTACTTTTAGAGGCTATAGATGAAAAATAAGAGATTTACAAAAATGCTCGTGAGAAATCTGATCCTCATGGCCATACCGCTTGCTTTGATCATTTCTGCAGCGTTTCTTTCTGTGTCTCATATGCGAAAGATGGATGATGCAAAGGTCTACAATATGGAAGACCTGAGCGAGGTGGAAGAGTTCTATACTCTGGGCAAGGTGAATGTCAAACTGCGTATTTCGGATCTGATCTATAGTGGCTTTGATTATTATTCCGATGATAAAAAGCTGGGTAGTTATTACTATATTTTCAGAGACGGAAAGATCAGTCTCTTCCTGCTTGATAATGATATGTCCGAGAGGATCAATGAGGCAGGCGAAGGGACGTCATTTACGGTTAAATTCCGCATCGTTCGTGATGAACTGACAGCAGCCCACATAATCAGTGAATATACCGAATCGCTCGGACTGGAAGAGCAGACAGAGGGAGAGGCGTCAAGCGTTTATCTTCTTGATCAGTTGAGATTTCCTGAAATGTGGATCAAGATGCTGGAGGTTTTCTATTACATCCTGATCGCTGCAATGGTTCTGCTGGGACTATATTTAATAGTTGCATTTTACAGACCACAGATAATTAAACAGGCCAGGGTTCTTAAACGTTTCGGGAATGTAAAAAGAGTTGTTGCCGATCTTGATTATGAAATGAAGAAAAAACTCCTCTATCAGAGCGATAATATATTTGTTACTGATTCTTATCTGATAGTCGCATATGTAAGCAGGATCGATGTCGTTTATCTGGATGATGTAAAATACATGTCAAAGCACGAGGAGCTGAAGAGAAGCAGACTCTTCGGAGGAAAGAAGAAGACCTACAGGTTGACTCTATCAAATGTTGAGAAGATGTATTTTGAGATGTTCATAGATGATGAGAAGACCATCGATGAAGTTGCTTATTATATACAGGGCGAAATAGTTAACTCAAAAGAAGAGGAGACGCCTGAGGAGGAATATACAGAGGAATACACCGGTGAAGAGGAGACATTTTCTGAGATGTATACTGATGAAAATGATTTTCCGGATGAGTTCGAGGATGCCGGAGAAGATGGATGGGTATAAGAAAAACGCTTCACTTGTGATGCTTATGGTGTTATAATTTTCAGCGTGCGCTAAATATGAAAATATATCAATTTTATAAATATATTGTTTTAATTCGGTTAGGAGCAGATTATGCATAGAATAAATGAATTTATTGAGGTAGTGAAAAAAGAACAGTATTATATATCTGATACATGTACGGAAAATGTTGAGATAAAGGGACTTACCTACAATTCAAAGGTTGTTACGCCGGGCACTTTGTTTGTGTGCAAGGGGGCAGCTTTTAAAGAGGAATATCTGAAGTCTGCTGCCGAGAAGGGTGCGGTTGTATATATCAGCCAGGTGGAATACCCTGATGTTGATCTGCCGCATATCATTGTAAATGATATCAGAAAGGCTATGCCTTATCTTGCATTTCTCTTTTATGACGATCCTGCTTCCAAACTGAAGATCACAGGTGTTACGGGAACAAAGGGAAAGTCGACGACGGTTTATTATTTTAAGACTATAATTGATATGTATCAGGAGTCTATAGGTAAGCCGGTTACGGGTATTACTTCGACTATTGATACTTATGACGGCGTTGATTTTTTTGAGTCGCATAATACAACACCTGAATCGCTGGAGCTTTATTCACATTTATATAATGCCGGAAAAACAGATCTTGAGTATTTCACTATAGAGGTTTCGGCACAGGCTTTAAAATATGACAGAGTTGATCTTGTTCCTTTTACTGTCGGTGCGTTTATGAATATTTCCGAAGATCATATCAGCCCGGTTGAGCATCCTGATTATGAGGATTATTTCAAGTCAAAGCTGATGCTGTTTAAACAGACCAAGAAGGCTTTTATCTGTACAAATACAGATGATTTTGACAGGATCAGAGAGGCGGCTAAGGACTCTGAAGAGTATTATACTTTCGGACTTGAGCCGGAGTGCGATCTGTATGGATATGATATCGTGAAAAAAGGCGATTCAATATTCTTCAAGGTTAAGTGCAGTGAGCATTTTGTAAAAGATCTTCATGCAGAGGAATATAAGTTTGATAAAGAGTTTGAGCTTACCATGCCGGGACTCTTCAACGTTGATAACGCGCTTGCTGCAATAGGTATGTCATGTGCTTACGGAATTCCTGAGGAATTCATGTATGCCGGACTTCGTGTGGCACGTTCAAAGGGACGTATGGAACTCTTTAAATCTAAGGATGATAAGGTTTACATTATCGTTGATTATGCTCACAATAAGCTTTCTTTTGAGAAACTTTATGAGTCGGTTAAGGGCGAATATGAGGGCAGAAAGATAGTAACTGTATTTGGATGTCCGGGCACCAAGGCTGTTGTAAGAAGACGTGATCTGGGACTGCTTGCAGGAATGAATTCCGACAAGGTTAATCTCGTTCCGGAGGATCCGGGAGTTGAGCCGCTGGATAAGATACATAAGGAAACTGCTGAGTACATCGAGAAGGCAGGCAATTGTCCGTATGAGATGTTCGAGACAAGAGGAGACGGCATAAGAAAGGCTGTATTTGACACTGTGGAGCCGACAGTTATTCTTGTTACCGGTAA
>DOVL01000121.1 GCA_003520105.1 Lachnospiraceae bacterium
GGATGTTCAAAATGGTTCAGGCAGAGCGAATAGAGAATGATATTTATCTGAGATATATCAAGGATGAAAATGATCAATAATACCAATGATAATTCATCTATAAGATGTGCGTAATAAGGAGGCATATTTAAAGATATGTTTACAGGAATAATTGAAGAAAAGGGGAGTATCAAAAATATAACCCATGGTGCGAAGTCGGCGGTTCTGTATATCAAGGCTGATAAGATCATGTCGGATGTGAAGATCGGTGACAGTGTTGCGGTGAACGGCGTGTGCCTTACAGCTACCGGGATCATGGCTGACGGCTTTACTGCGGATGTGATGGCGGAGACACTCAGAAGGTCCAGTCTCGGAACGTTGAAAGCAGGAGATAAGGTAAACCTTGAGAGAGCCATGTCCGCCGACGGACGTTTTGGAGGGCATATCGTCTCAGGCCATATAGATGGTACCGGCACTATCAAAGAGTATAAGAGAGAAGATAATGCAATCTGGGTCACAATAGCCTGCGGAAGAAATCTTCTGAAATATATCGTTGAGAAAGGCAGTATTGCAATTGACGGAATAAGCCTAACGGTTGCGGTTGTAAGTGATTCATATTTTAAAGTATCGATCATCCCGCATACTGCGGCAGAGACTACTCTGATCGATAAGAAACCGGGCGACAGCGTGAATCTGGAAAATGATATAGTCGGTAAATATGTCGAGAAGCTGATGAGCTTCAGAGGCGGAAGTGAATCGGGCGGTATCATGAATATGTCCGGAAGTCTAAATAGCAGTTTGGCAGACCATGCAGGCGGACCAGGTAGCACCGGTGAGAAAGATGGGTTAGCTGATGCACTTTTAAAAAACGGATTCATGTGATTGATATGAATAATCATTATGTTTATGAAATGAATAATCATCTGCCTGATCATATAGAATTATGATGGTGTTATGGGTTTGATGTTTAATATTTTACAGGATCAGTTAATTGATTCATAGGAGGCTGAGTAATGGAAGAGTTTAATTCAATTGAAGAGATTATTGAGGATGTGAGGGTCGGAAAACCGGTCGTTATCCTTGATGATGAAGGAAGAGAGAATGAAGGCGATATTATATTTGCGGCAGAACATGCCACAACAGAAAATGTCAACTTCATGGCGAAGTTCGCGAGAGGCCTTATCTGCATGCCGATGGACAGATCTTATGCAGACAGATATAACCTGCCACAGATGACGCTGACAAATACAGATAATCACTGTACGGCATTCACAATCTCAATAGATCACGTTGATACGACGACAGGTATTTCTGCTGAGGAAAGAGGATATACTGCCAGAAAGTTTGTCGAGGAGGATTCAAAGCCTGAGGACTTCAGGAGACCGGGACATATGTTTCCCCTGACTGCCGTGGATGGTGGTGTAATAATGAGAAATGGTCATACCGAGGCAACGGTTGATCTTGTAAGGCTCGCAGGGCTTAAGCCTGTCGGACTCTGCTGCGAGATCATGAGAGATGACGGAATGATGGCTCGTAAGAAGGATCTTCTTGCTTTCGCTAAGGAACATCAGCTGAAGGTTTCTACCATAGAGAAGCTTGTAAGATACAGAAAAGAGCGCGAGACTTTTGTAGAGTGCGTTGCCAAAGCCAAGCTTCCTACCAAATACGGCGAGTTCATGATGCATGGCTATGTAAGTAAGATCACCGGTGAACACCATGTGGCACTTACTATGGGCAATATAGCTGACGGTGAGCCGGTTCTCTGCAGAGTACATTCTGAGTGTCTGACCGGAGATGCTTTCGGTTCTGCAAGATGTGACTGTGGCCAGCAGCTTGATGCAGCGATGAGGATGATCGCTCGTGAAGGAAGAGGAGTGCTTCTTTACATGAGACAGGAAGGACGCGGCATCGGTCTCATCAATAAGATCAGAGCTTACGCACTTCAGGACCAGGGACTTGATACGGTTGAAGCAAATCTCAAGCTTGGTTTCCCTGAGGATGCAAGAGATTATACAACAGGTACACAGATCCTTGTTGATATGGGAGTCCACAAGCTGAGACTTCTAACAAATAATCCGCTGAAGATCTACGGACTTCAGGGCTTTAATCTGGACATAGTTGAGAGAGTTCCTATCGAGATGGAGCCGTCGGCTTACGACCGCTTCTACCTTAAGACCAAGAAGGAGAAGATGGGACATATTTTAAACGAATTATAATCATTAAAAATGATTTACAAAAAAGTATAATCCACATAGATCGGATTCGTTATATTTTTAATCAGAAACGGAACTATGTGTGTAGATAATGAATAAAAATATTATAACATGGAGGAATATACAATGAAGAAGTTAGAAGGAAAAGTAGTAGCAGATGGAATTAAGGTTGGTATCGTTGCAGCAAGATTTAACGAGTTCATCGTATCAAAGCTTGTTGGTGGTGCGGTTGACGGACTTGTAAGACATGATGTGAATGACGATGATATTACTGTTGCATGGGTACCGGGTGCTTTCGAGATCCCTCTTGCAGCTAAGAAGATGGCTAAGTCAGGCAAATATGATGCAATCATCTGCCTCGGAACTGTTATCAGAGGACAGACAAGCCATTATGATTATGTATGTAATGAAGTTTCAAAGGGCATCGCTCAGGTTTCTCTTGAGTCTGAGATTCCTGTAATGTTCGGAATCCTTACAACAGAGAATATCGAGCAGGCAGTTGAGCGTGCAGGTACAAAGGCAGGCAACAAGGGTTATGACTGCGCACTCGGAGCTATCGAGATGGTTAACCTCATGAAGCAGTTTTAAATAGCACGATGGAGTTTAGAAAATAATGAGTCATGATTCATTATCAAAAGATTGTATGACAGGTGAGACTGTTAAGGCTCTGTTTTTTGATATAGACGGTACCTTGATAACGGATGATGCCAGAAAGCTTTTTCCGGAAAGTGCCAGAGAGGCTCTGAGGCTTACAAGAGAAAAGGGTAATCTTGTATTTATAAATACGGGCAGAGTTATGTGCAATATTGAGCCTTACATTATTTCGGCAGGCTTTGACGGATATGTCTGCGGATGTGGAAGTCACATCGCACTTTCGAACGGTACGGAGCTTCTTCACAAAACACTGACACCGGAACGCTGCTATGATATTGCTCTGAAGTGCAGGGAGTATAAGATGTATTCACTTTTTGAATACAGAGATTACACCTGTATTGACAATAAAAACATATCCCCGGAGGCTGACAGGCTGATCAAATATTTCGGCAGCAACGGTTACAGGTTTATCGATGACATCGATGATCCGGATTTCCGTTTTGATAAATTTGCCGGCTGGTATCATGAGGAAAGTGATATAGAAGCCTTTAAGCAATATGTTTCAGATGATTTTGATTATATTGACAGAGAGGGAAACTTCTTCGAGATGAGTCCGAAGGGCTGCTCCAAGGCGACCGGTATCAAGTTTATTCTTGACTATTTCGGAATATCGCCGGATAATGCATATGTATTTGGTGATGGTAATAATGATCTTGAGATGCTTCGCTTTACACCTAATTCGGTCGTTCCGGCCGGGGGAAGCAGACTCGCGAAAGAGGCTGCGGGATATATCACAGATGACGTGATGGACGACGGAATTTATAAGGCGATGAAGCGTTTTGAGTTGATCTAAGCTAGAGTATTATTTGATTGATAGTGATAGTTATTAATGTTTTGATAAACGATTAATAACAGGGGAATCTGATCGATGATCAGTTCGTAATCATTGATGGATTCATAGGGAAAAGAAATGCAGGAAGAGTATAATAACGATCCGCAAAATGAATATGATAACGAGAAACTGGATAACAGTAATAATCTGATCCAGATGATATGGCAGGCTATCGCTGATCCGAAGGGCTACAGGGATTTCTTTGATCTCAGCAAGAAGAGATTTAAGAGATTCATATTGATAATCATGTTTCTTGTTACACTGATGGTTGTCGGACTACAGATAATTGTATTTATCGTCAATGTCGGCGGCTTCAGGAATTTCTTTGGAAATAAAATGCCGGAATTTGAGGTTAAGAACGGGCAGATCATTTCGGAAGGAAATTTTGATATCAAGGTGGGAGAGTTCAGGATATTGTTTGACCCTTCCGAGGATTCGATATCTGCAAGTAAACTGAAGGATGGTTATACTTATATTACCATTGGCAGAAGTAAGGTTAATATCCTGACTCAGGGTGCAAACGGCAGGTATTTCAGTACCTTTAGTCAGAGTGTTTCGTCGTTTCTTCCTGATGGGCTGAACAATTCAAAGCTGGTGAAGCTGACACCGATGATATATCTGGGACTGATACTTTCGTTTGCTATCAGAATGGGATTGTTCTTCCTGAAATACTGGATACTGTCATTCATATACGGCTTTTATGCAAAAGGCCTTAATCTTGCAACAGGTAATATTCACAGTGAACAGGAGATGAATCGTCTCTGTCTTGTTTCTCAGACCTGTGGTATCTTCCTTGTAAATCTGAATAAAGCTATCGGTACACCGATACCGGGTTTTATTGTCAGCATCGTTGGTATCTTCATGACTATCCGCAGGATAAGTATCTACTTCTCAAACTATATCGGTGACAAGGGTATGAAACCAGATGCATAGTTGATCGTAATTGAGTTAATTAAAATGCCTCCTGATTCGTAGCGGAACGAGTCGGGAGGCTTTTTATTGATTGTACATTTTGATGCGTATATGATAATAATTTCGTTTTGTTAATGTTTATATGAAACGTTATTAGGTTCGTTTTATGGGGAGTGTATTGATCATTGTTTGCTGGCACGAATAAGCTCGTCTATATCAGCCGGATCCATGGCACTGAGTGATGAGTTCTGGAATGTGCCTGCCTCAGTAACATCGCGGCCGAAGAAGAGAGGAGGCGTGTAAGCTCTGGCAGCTTCCTCGTCAGGAAATTCAACCTCGGCGAAGATGAGCCCGTCAAATATACCGTGGAAGATATCAAGTTCGATGGTCAGATTGTCCTTCTCAGGAATCTTATATCTGGTTTTGGTGATCACATTTCCCTCGGCCTTGGCAGCAAGGTTATCGTACTCTTCACGCGATAGATCCATCTCGAATTCTTCTCTTGACAGAAGCCCCTGTGATTTGACGGTAAGTATGTATCTGTCGCCTTTCTGCCTGATCCTTATAACCGGTCTGGTTGATATATAAGCCTGTGATATCTCACTGTGAGGATAGTTCTCCAGCCCTTCAGGAAGATATTTCACAAGAAATTTTCTCTCTATTTCCATAATCCCTCCACAAATAAAAAATTGTTTTTTTCGACGAAATGTAATATAGTTTACTTTAGCACAGAACTGCAAGGTTCTCAATATTATAAAAGATTTATGTGCATATGTACATGAATCGTTTTCAAAATGTGTACATGGAGGAGGAAAAATGAGTAAAGTATATATTCTTGTAGCTGATGGCTTTGAAGAGATAGAAGGTCTTACTGTTGTAGATCTTCTGAGACGTGCAAGGATCGATATTAAGATGGTATCAATCACGGATACACTTAAGGTTGTAACTTCTCACAATATAGAGATCAGAGCTGACATTCTTCTGAGCGATATAATGGATGAAACAGAGCTCGCTGATATGCTTGTACTTCCGGGCGGAATGAAGGGAACAAATAACCTTAAGGCAAGCAGTGATGTTGACAGTATCATAAAAAAATATCAGGCAGCCGGTAAATATCTCGCTGCTATCTGCGCTGCACCTACAGTTTATGGTGAGAAGGGACTTCTCGAGGGTAAGAAGGCTACCTGCTATCCGGGACTTGAGGAGGGACTTCTCGGAGCAGAGAAGAAGACCGACAAGGTTGTTGTGGACGGACAGTTCATTACAAGCCGCGGAATGGGAACCTCTATCGATTTCGGTCTTAAGATGATAGAGATACTTATTTCCCCTGAGAAGGCGGTTGAGATCGGAAAACAGATTGTATTTTTAGGAGCATAGGATAATGAATATTTCAGTTGGCGAAATTTGTAAAGCAGTAGATGGCAGTCTTCTCGGACTGGATGGTAAGGAAGAATCACAGGTTGCGGCAATAAACAGCATAATGGTTGATCATATCTGTATGGATTCAAGAACGGCCTGCGATGGTGATATTTTCGTTCCGCTCGTTGGAACTCAGATCGATGCGCACAAATTCATCGATGATGTTATGGATAAGGCGAAGGTGTCCTTCACGGACAGAGAGCTTCCGTCATATAAGCCGGGCAGAGCATATATTAAGGTCGATAATACGCTTAAGGCTCTTCAGAGACTGGGATATTATGTAAGAACTCTCTATACCAAGCCTGTTATTGCAGTTACCGGTAGTGTAGGAAAGACTACAACTCGTGAGATGATCACAACAGCTCTCAGCGCGGGAAATAAGGTTTATCACACAGAAGGCAACTTCAATTCCGAGTCCGGAACACCTATCACGCTCTTTGGCATGGTTGATGCTCCTTCAGACCTGGCAGTGCTTGAACTTGGTATAAATGACTTTGGTGATATGGATGTTCTTGCTGAGATTTCCAGACCTGATGCCGCAGTAGTAACAAATATAGGTGATGCACATCAGGAATTCTTCAAGACCAGAGAAAATACGAGAACAGAAAAACTTAAGGTTATCAGCAGGATGGGAGATAAGGGTATTATTTTCCTGAACGGCGATGATCCTCTGCTTGCAGAGATGAAGGGCAAGCTTCCTGTCGAGACTGTATTTTACGGAACATCTGAAATAGCAGATTACAGAGCTGTTAATATAACTCATGATGATACATCAACCAGCTATGTTCTTAAATACGGAGATAATGAGGTTTCTGTCAAGATACCGTTACTTGGAGATCATAATGTTGTAGACTCTACGGTAGCTATGGCGATTGCGATCACAATGGGTATCGAACCGGAGAAGGCAGCCGCTGAGCTTGAAAACTTCAAGGGAATCAGGCAGAGACGTTTCAAGGCTGATCAGGGTTTTGAGATAATCGACGATGCTTATAATGCCAGCCCTGCTTCTATGGAAGCCATGCTGCTCGTTCTTAATTCAATGTCGACCGGAGGAAGAAAGGTTGCTGTCCTCGGTGATATGTTTGAGCTGGGCGACGAAAGCGCTTCTCATCACAGAAAGGTTGGTCAGTTCATAAAGAATCTAAGTATTGATATACTTGTAACAATCGGTGAACTCTCCAAGAATATCAGCGACGCTGCAGAGGACGGAAGGATTGAGACTCATCATTTTACAAATAAGGATGATGCAGTGACTTATCTGAAGAATAATCTCTTTGATGGGGATACGGTTCTCTTCAAGGCTTCAAATGGTATGCATTTTGGAGATATTGTCAAGGAATTATGCAAAAATGAATAACTTGTGCATAATGCATAAAACATCCTCTGAAATATCGTGAATAGTGGTCAAAAAAGAGAAATTTAGCAAAAGTATTGCAATTATGTTAAATAAAGTTTAAAATCTATCGCGTAAATTATAGAAGATGTTTGCAACATGGTATGACACAATAAACGTTATACATTTTATGGAGGGCAATTCTAATGGCAGTTAAGAAGACTAGCGCAAAGGATCTCGCAGCAAAGGCAGCAGCAGCAAAGGCTGTAGCTGAGGAAAAGAAGGATGTAAAGGCTGAGGTTAAGGCAGAAGTTAAGGCTGAGGCTAAGAAGGCTCCTGCAAAGAAGGCAGCAGCTAAGCCGGCAGCTAAGAAGGCTGAGCCAAAGGCAGCTGAGAAGAAGGCAGAAGTTAAGGCTGAGGTTAAGGCTGAGGCTAAGGCTGAGGTTAAGAAGGCTCCTGCAAAGAAGGCAGCAGCTAAGAAGGCTGAGCCAAAGGCAGCTGAGAAGAAGGCAGAAGTTAAGGCTGAGGTTAAGACTGAGGCTAAGAAGGCAGCTCCTGCAAAGAAAGCTCCAGCTAAGAAGGCAGCAGTTAAGACTACTGAGACATTCGTTATCCAGTATCAGGGTAGAGACTTCACAGCAGAAGAGATCGTTGCAAAGGTTGTTGCAGCAGTTGATAAGAAGACAATCAAGGATCTTAACGTATACTATCAGCCAGAGACAGGTAAGGTTTATTACACAGCTGATGACGTTAAGGGAGATTTCGATCTGTAAGACGTGCGTCATATATGACTATAAAAAAACCGATATGCATATGCATACCGGTTTTTTTGTTGTTATTAATCATCTGTTCCGCGAAGCTTGATGATAGGAGATCCTTTTCCTCTGATATAGTCACCTGTGATGATGACACGTCCGATGGAATCATCTCTTGGTATCTGATACATGATGTCGAGCATGAACTCCTCGATGATGGAACGGAGAGCTCTGGCACCTGTATTTCTGTCCATGGCAAGATTTGCAATCTCTTCGTAGGCTGAATCATCAAACTGAAGATCAACCTCATCAAGTGCAAGAAGCTTCTTGTACTGCTTAAGTATCGCGTTCTTAGGCTCCTTAAGTATCTTGATATACATATCCTTGTCGAGAGCCTGAAGAGTATATACAACAGGAAGTCTTCCAAGAAATTCAGGTATCATACCGAAGGTACGAAGGTCTTCGTTGGTTACCTTGGAGAGAATCTGAGGATCCTTCTCGTAAGTATCACGAAGCTCTGCACCAAAGCCGATGGAAGACATCTTGGTAAGTCTGTTTGTGATTATTTCTTCGAGATCAGGGAAAGCACCGCCGCAGATGAAGAGAATATTTCTTGTATTCATTATAGTTGTAGGAGTCATCGCATTTTTGCTGGTTGAACCTACAGGAACCTCGACATCGGAACCCTCGAGTATCTTGAGGAGACCCTGCTGAACTGCCTCGCCGCTGACATCTCTTGAATGAGTTTCCTTCTTCTTGGCAATCTTATCTATCTCGTCAATGAAGACGATACCTTTCTCGGCCTTCTCAACATCGTTTCCTGCAACCGCAAGGAGTTTGGAAAGTATGCTCTCAACATCATCACCGATATAGCCCGCCTCTGTAAGGGTAGTGGCATCAGTGATAGCGAGAGGAACGTTCAGAAGTTTTGCGATGGTCTTGACTATATAGGTCTTGCCTGAACCTGTAGGACCGATCATGAGCATATTTGACTTCTCAATCTCGATATCGTCCATGGTATTTGTCAGAACACGTTTATAGTGATT
>DOVL01000176.1:0-8709 GCA_003520105.1 Lachnospiraceae bacterium
GTCCCCAGTATTTCTGACTCTCCACACTTTCAAGTATAAAGCAGTGCCTGCTGACTTTTTTCAGTCTACGCATAACCTCGATCGGGGTTGCTGCATCGGAAAGCACAGCCTTCGCAACAGGAACTCTTCTGTAATCCTGTGCATATTGTTTCAGTTCGCTTTTTTCTGTGATCATCATCGACCTCACTCCTCCTTCTGTATTTCATTCGTGACTCCTCCGGAGTCATTTCATGTCGCACGCTTCGCATTCTTCTCGTCTCACGACTCGGTCCGCGCTGAACGCTTGCCACCGGCAAGCAGCGTCATGACTCGCTCAGTACGCAAAAAGTCCTTAGTCCGACTCTAAGTCAGACTAAGGACGAAAAATCATTCGCGGTGCCACCTTATTTCAGTTTACCTATATCAACCTTTTTACCTCATGATAAAGCTTCGGCTAATATAAGCTTACTGCACTCTGTCGGGATACCATCATATCCCCAGCGATTAACGCTCGCACACGTAACATGATACTAACCTTTCTGCCATAGGCAATATATCAAAGGCTTTCCCTGCTCCCTCGGTGGTCCATTTGATGAACTGTTACAACGAACCTTCCAGCCTCACATCCTTGCAACAACTGCGTCACTGCCTGATGCTCCGGGTTCGATCTCTGGGTGCACATCTTTCACCGTTATCTCCACGTCATCGGTTTACTTTATTCAACTAAAGTATATTATACACTTATCGGGTTATCTGTCAAATTGTTTTTTATGAATGACTCAAGTATACTTCGATAATAACTCCATCTTTGATTTTTATTATTAACATACGCGGACTTTCCAGAACATTATTCTCTTCAGTATTTCCGTATGAATCATATTCAGTCCTTGCCTCTTGCTGATATTTACATATTTTTTCGTATGTCGTCAGTCCCCAGACGTCATATCCGGTCGAATCGTACCACCTGCAATCTTTTGAAACCGGATAGCTTATATTAAACTCCTCCAAATCCTCAATTTCAAGCTTAGGCGCTGAATCAGCCGTAATATTCAGCCTGCCATCACTATATTCAAATCCGGATACCTGGAACAAATACGCCTCATGTACTTCAAGTCCATAGTCAAGAATTGCCCGCCTGAAATTATTATAATTGTACTGCTCATAGTTTTCTTCATATGCGTTTACTTCTTTAATATCACCGGCAGCAAATTCCTGACTGAAAGCGTTAGCCGCCTCATCATAAGAATCATATTCCTTGCCATTAACCTTGTATGAACTGTATTCCGAATCTTTATACAAATGATTATCTGAATAATCATACCCCTCCGGTATTCTTGAATGCCAATCATCATCAAGGATTATCTCAAACTGATTGGCAGCCGACCATGAACCCGTTTCAGCATAATACTTATATTCTGTTATAGTTCTATCATGAATCTCTTGAAATACACCGCCTGAAATATAAATACTTCCCGAATTTCCTTCAAAAACCGGATTGCCATATCCAAGGCTGTTTAATTTGTTAAACTTATCGAGATAATAGACATCTCTTCCTCCATCCACATTCTCCATAATAACTTCCGGAATACCATCTTTATTTGGATCAATGACATAATACCAGGTATATTCATCATCAGCAAATTCATGACTGCTGTAATATGCCTCTTTCCATGCTTCATCATCTGAGAATGTCACATCATCCGGTAAGCCTTTGAAAGCTTTATAGGCATCAAGCATGCTCTCTCTTGCATTTGAAGCCTCACTCAAATACTCAAATTCGCCTAATGAAGAAATATACTCATTATATTTCTCTTCAGGCACTTCTTGCTCCGCAATATAAAATTTATATGTAAAATCACTCACCGAATCATCGTCAGGCTCTTTAATACTATACGCAAGAACCTCCGTCTCACCATCTGTTATTTTCTCATAAGTGCTTGTGCCTGCTTCAGCACCCATATGTAAAAAATAACCGCTACCCTTTGTATAAGCAAAATAATTGCCCAAGCTGTCTCCTAACTCGATCACTTCACCGTTTTTATATGATAAACCAAGTGCCGGAAACTCAACCAGCAACTCCGGATACTCATCGTTATCTATATACTCAAAGTTGTAGTGTCCACAACTCTTATAGCCTTTTGAATCAAGATACTCCTGATATGCGACATAAGCCAGTTCTTCCGGTGTATTAGGCACGCTTCTGAAATCACCGGTCACTTCATCGGATGAATCATCATCAGTTTTTTCGCTTGTGATTCCTTCAGACTTATCTTCTGTGGTATCAACTTTTTCTTCCACAAGATCCCCGGTTGTACCGGACTCTGTAGTATTCTTTTTTGTTTCAGATTTATCTTCTGATTTTCCACAACCGCTTAAGGAGGATATTACCATAGCCGATAATATCACACCTGCCACAAACTTCTTAGCCAACTTAGATCTCCACCTTTCAATTAAAAACAGTAACGGCGGGGTAGTCTCCGGATGATCCGAATTTCCCCGCCATCAGCTTTCTATTATTTAAAAATTATCTTGTCGGAATGAACGGTAAGATGTTTCCTGCAAGAGTTGAAACAGGCATAGACTGAATCCAAACCTTACCAGGGCCTGTAATAAGAGTATTGAAGAAGCCTTCACCACCGAAAAGCTTATTCTTGATACCTGCTACTGATTTTATGTCGAGGCTTACTGTACTCTCCATGGCAGCGAGATAGCCTGTGTCGATTACAAGCTGCTGTCCCGGCATAAGCTCATACTCTTTGATATATCCGTCAAGCTCTACGAAAGCGATTCCGTTTCCTGAAAGTCTCTGCATGATGAAACCTTCACCACCGAAGAAGCCTGCGCCGGCTTTTTTGTTGAAATGAACAGAAAGTGTAACTCCCTCTGTAGAAGCAAGGAAAGCTGACTTCTGCGCGATTATCTCACGACCCGGTGCGATCTCAAAAGCTCTGATCTGACCCGGCAGACTTGATGCAAATGCGATCATTCCCTGTCCGTTTGCTGTGTAACGGTTCTGGAACATTCCTTCACCTGAAAAAGCACGACCAAACATCTTACCAACTCCACCACCAACTGTTTCCATTGTCATATTTGGAGACATCCAGGCCATACCGCCCTTCTCAGTGATCATTGTCTCTCCACTTTCAAGATGACAGATAACGACTGGTAACGGTGTTCCCTCAATTGAATACTGCATAATAAAATACCTCCTTATATTATATAATCGTCTATTTTAATGCATGATATAATCCTGCATTTTCATACTGTAATTAAATCACACTATATGAATTACTTCTATCTTCAGGTTATTATTCCTCAGATTATTATTTAATATCCCTCAGATTATTTATCTATACAGTTCATGTCATTACTTTATAAACTTCAGATCGTCCTTCTCTATAATGACAAGAAGCTCGGTGTCATCCTCAAGCGGACGCTTAGGGTCTATGAAGGAACGCATCTCACTGTGATCCTTCACAGCCACTACGTTCATTCTGTATTTATCTCTGAGCTTAAGCTCAATAAGGTTCTTTCCTATCCACTCCGGCTTTGGTTTGATCTCAACCAGGCAGAGGTTATCATCAATATCGAAGAAATCAAGGAACGAGTCCGAAGACAGCTTTCTTGCAATTCTGAGTCCCGTATCCTCCTCCGGAAAGATGATCCTGTCAGCTCCGACCTTCTTAAGTATCTCGCCCATTCTTTCATCGGCTGCCTTGGCGATAACATGAGGAACACCCTGCTCCTTCGAAACCATTACTGCCATTATACTTGCCGTAAGATCTGAACCCATCGCAACGACAACCGTATCCATACCGCCGATATTTATTCCTTTAAGCGCATCTGCATTTGAAACATCAGCCTCAACCGCATAGGTAACGCCTTCCGACACTGCTTCAACAAGTTCAGGATTCTTGTCTACGGCCATTACCTCCTCGCCCATATCATATAAACTTAATGCAAGCTTTTTACCGAAGCGGCCAAGCCCGAGAACCGCAAATGATCTTCCCATCTTTTAACCTCTCTTTTTGTTATCCTACAAAGAAATTACCCTTCGCATAGCTGACCTGATTCTTTCCCGTGCTGTCGTAATTAAAGAAAAGAGCCATTGATATAGGTCCTATTCTTCCGAGGTACATCGCCGCAATTATCAGCCATTTTCCTGCGAGATTGAGCGTCGGCGTTAACCCTCTTGAGAGTCCGACCGTAGCCGTCGCACTGAACATTTCATACATTCCGTCCACAAGTGAAACCTGACTCACGGCAATAAGCAGCATAAGGAAGAAGAATGTAACCGCAAAGCTGACCGTTATGATCGCAGTAGCCTTATGTATCAGATCAGATGTGAATCTTCTGCCAAATACAGCATTTTCCTTTCTGTTTCTGATAAATGAAACCGTATTCAGAAGCAGTGCAAAGAAGGTGATTGTCTTGACACCACCGGCTGTACCGACCGGCGAGCCACCGATAAACATCAGAAGTGCACCCAGTGTACATGTGCCCTCTGTCAGTCCCTGCTGAGGAACCGATGCAAAGCCTGCAGTTCTGAATGTTACCGACTGGAAGATACTGTTCGTGATCTTGTCACCCAGAGACATATTTCCCATTGTTTCCGGATTATCATATTCCATGCAGAAAACCAGAAGTGCTCCGCCAAATATAAGTATTACCGTTATCACAAGAACCAGCTTCGTATGCTCGCTGAGTCTTCCCAGCATCTTTCTGAAAGAGAAGTCCTTCCTTCTCTTCTCTCTTATTCTCCTATAGAGATCGAACCAGACAACATATCCGAGACCGCCCATGATGATCAGAAACATTGTATTGTACATCACAAGCGGATCGCTCTGATATCCTATCATACTGTCCGGACCGATGATATCGATTCCGGCATTACAGAAGGCGGAAATAGCGTTAAATACAGAATACCACGCGCCTCTCACGCCTCCGAATTCAGGAATAAATTTGATCATGTAAATGAGTGCACCGAACATTTCAACCGCAAAGGTTCCGAGGAACACTCCCTTAAGAAACTTCTTAAGTCCCGTCAAACTGTTAAGATTAAATGCATCATGCAGCATGATCGACTGAAACAAAGAAAACTTTCTGTGTATCATCAGCATCAGGACAGATGTAACTGCTATGATTCCGAGACCTCCAAGCTGTATCAGACAGAGAATCACGATCTTGCCGAAGAGACTCCAATATGAAAATGTATCAACCACAACAAGTCCTGTAACACAGGTTGATGTTGTTGATGTAAAAAATGCGGTTGTAAAGTCAGCACTTCCGCTCCCCGCCTTCGCTATCGGCAGCATAAGGAGTATCGTTCCGACTATTATCGCGCCCAGAAAGCTGAGCGGTATCAGCTGTGAAGAGCTGAGTTTTAACCTTGCACGACTGTTCATACTAGTATTTCAATCCCCTGTATATAATTCCGTTCTTTTTTAAACAGAATTCTTATTATATCGATTTCAGTGAAATCATACATTCTGGTATACTATTGTATCCCCTGCTTCGATCTTCACGTTATCTTCAGGAAGCACCAGAATATCATGTCTCAGGATGATCGCAACTGCAACATGCTGTGATTCCTCAAGCTCCCTGACAGTCATATCGATGTATTCCGAATCATCCTCTACGATAACATTTTCGGTGCTTCTCCTTCTTCCGGAGAGTCCCTTCTTCTCACTCTGCTTCTGAGCCTTAGTATACTGCTCAACAAAACCGGCAGAGATAATACCTGTAGGAATTGCTACAACACCGACACCCAGGAAGGTGATAACAACTGCCATAAGCCTTCCGATAAAGGTTATCGGATAGATGTCTCCGTAGCCGACCGTAAAGATGGTCGCAACCGTCCACCAAACACCCGAAAGCGCATTCTTAAAAGCCTCCGGCTGGGCATTCTGCTCAACACTGTACATGCAGAGTGAGGAAGCAAGTATAAGTACAAGTATGATAAATATTGATGAAAATATTTGATTCTTCTTATCCAGGAGGACCTTCGTGATGACGCTGAAGGAATCGTCATGTGCGTTGATCCTGAAGAGGTGGAATATCCTGACAACTCTGAGCAGTCTGAATACTGCAAAGCCCGACAGGAAGAAGAATGGAAGGATGGTCAGAAGATCAACTATACCATCATATGATACGAGAAATCTAAGTCTCGCCTTCTTTCTTGAAAGCTTAGGATAGAGATACTCCGCCGTCCAAATTCTGAGGATGTATTCGACGCAGAATATGATTATCGTAATAAACTCAATGATCTTAAACAGATTCTTAAATGCGATCAGTTCCGTGAAGGTCTCCATGATCAGCGTCATGATATTAAGTATTATGACCACAACAATAAAGATATCAAATACCCTGCTGGCAAGATCTCCTCTCTTACCAATCTGGATGATATCGAAAACTCTTCTCTTACTGAGTTTATTCTTATGCTCAGTCTCGGAAAGGATCAGTCCCTTACCGTCTATTCTTTTCTTTTCCCTGGTCTGTGATTTATTTCCCGACATATCCTTCACACCAACTGTTAATCATTATTTTACAAACCGGTCATTGTATAAGAACCAATTTCAACAATTATACCAGGTTCGAAAATACTCCTGCTGCCGCAACTGTTATTATTCCCGCAACAACTATCGAAAGGCTGCTCATTGCACCTTCCAGCTCACCGAGCTCCATGGCCTTCGCGGTACCTATCGCATGTGACGAGGTTCCGAGTGCGATGCCTCTGGCAATCGGATCCTTGATGCGGAATATCTTAAATACAAGCTCTGCTATCACATTTCCGATCACACCTGTCAATATTATAACCGAAACTGTGACGGCAGTAAAGCCGCCGAGTTCCTCCGAAACGCCCATTCCTATGGCTGTCGTGATCGACTTCGGAAGGAAGGTCACATACTCCTTATGATTAAAGTGAAGCATCAGCGAGAAGCCGAATATTGTAAAAATACTCGTTATTACACCTGAGCTGATACCTATGATTATCGCCTTCCAGTTTTTCTTCAGCTTCTCGATCTGAATATAAAGAGGAATGGCCAGGCTGACCGTCGCAGGTGTCAGCAGGTAGCTTATATATTTAGCCCCATCGTAGTAGATATCATAATCAATATCAGCCACGATCAGCACTATTATCGTGATTATTATTGAGATCAGAAGAGGGTTAAATATACCCATCTTAGTTTTCTTCTTCAGAAAAACGCCGACCCCATAAGCCGCAAGGCTCAACATTACACCGAAAAATACCGATTCTGTGAGGAAGTCTTTCATGAATCCACCTCCTCATCTTTTACCGCACCAATAATATCTCTACTGTCAGAAATACCGGTTGTTTTCAATCTCTCATCCGACGAAGCATTGTCCGTCTCTCCGTTTTCCCCATATACTGCATCATCAAGAACGATCCCGTCATCCGCCTGGCTGCCTGGTATTATCACCTTACCGCCCTTGGAATGTCTGACAACCAGCTGTGTGATCACGCCTGAGATACCCATAACGATACAGGTCGATGCAACCGTAACGATCAGGTACTGAACCCAGACATTTTTAATGACGCTCCAAACATTGATAAGTCCTACTGCCGCCGGAATAAACATTACAGGCATTATCTCGATAAGGAATTTGCCCGTTTCCTCAACAGAAGAAAGAGGGATCACCTTCGTACAGAGCCCGATAAAAAGAAGTATTATTCCGTAAATACTTGCCGGAACAGGTAAAGGGAGAAGCGCATGCAGCGCCTCTCCCAGAAGTGATATAAATAAAATTATTCCGAACTGTCTGAGATATTTCATATATAGAAACTCTCCCATTCTCATGCATTATTTATCGCTGATCATCTGCCGGTCATCGTTATATGTTAATAAACCATTTTTCCGGCATAGTTGCAGTATTCTTACGCGCCTGCAACTCTCTCATAATTAGCTTCTACAGCATCCCAGTTAATTATATCAAAAAGCACTTTCACATAATCAGCACGGAGATTCTTGTATTTCAGATAATAAGCATGCTCCCAGACATCGATGGCAAGGATAGGGATATTACCGGTTCCCTCGCTGATCGGATTGTCCTGATTAGGTGAGTTAGATATGAAAAGCTCACCGCTTGCATTGGTGCTGAGCCATGCCCATCCTGAACCAAACTGACCTGTTGCAAGAGCAGCTATCTTCTCCTTAAAAGCATCAAAGCTTCCGAAGGTCTCATCAATCTTAGCTGCAAGCTTTCCTACAGGAACTCTGCTGCCATCAGGACCGATGGTTGAAAAATACAGATTATGATTGTAATAACCGCCGCCCTGATTCTTAATAGCCTTTCTGAGAGCCTCATCCTCGATCTTATCAAGTGAAGCAAGAAGCTCCTCTATAGGCATATCGGCAACTCCTGCCTTCTCTGCTGCCGCATTAAGGCCTGCAGTATATGCTGCATGATGCTTTCCGTGATGTGTAGCTACTGTGAGCTCATCGATAACCGGCTCAAGTGCATTATTTGCATATGGTAACTGATACTGTGTAAACATAGTGTAACCCTCCTTGTAGATATATTTACTCAAACGTATTGCCCAATAATACGTATGATGATCTTCCCAAAATGTTAATTAAACTTTGCAATAACCTCTGCGTTTGCCTTCTCTGCAGCTTCCTCCATGGCCTTTCTGTCAGCCTTAAGCCTCTCGCGAAGCTCAGGGTTTGCAACTGCCATGATCTGAAGTGCCAGATGAGCTGCATTCTT
>DOVL01000176.1:8831-10056 GCA_003520105.1 Lachnospiraceae bacterium
TCCATTCCCTCAAGGTTTGATCCTGAAAGAGGTACTCCGATAACCGGAAGAACCGTTTGTGAAGCAACTACTCCAGGAAGTGCAGCTGCCATTCCTGCTGCTGCTATAACAACCTCTGTTCCGTCGTTATTAACTTCATCCATAAACTCTGACAGAGCTGCGTGAGCTCTGTGTGCTGAGAGGCATCTTACCTTAACCTCTACGCCGTACTGCTTTAATATTTCTACTGCAGGTTCAACCTTTGCAAGATCGCTGGTAGAACCCATTATTACTGCTGCTTTCATCTGTCTGTTCCCTTCATTCTCTTTATGATCTCGAAAATACAGATCCATCAGAAAACGCCACTATTATCGTTATGTTTCCCTTACAGATCAGTATTTTCCATTGAATTCGATATTACTACCGAAATTAGAACACGTCATCAAAATCGATGTCTCCATCGGAATCGTCGTCAAATGGGCTGTCGAGCATCTCATTGACACGCATTCTCTTCTTGTTTCTCATTTCTTCAACCTTGTCATGGAGAAGCTCTTTAACCTCCATGGTATTCTTGATATTCTTCAACTCAAGATACGGATTAGATTTGTCCGAAGAGGTAACAACTATGCTTCCGACTCCGAAAATCTTCTGCCAGAGCGATCTTCTGAGCGAAAGGTCTCTTACTCTGTAGAGAAGAGTCTCCTCATATCTTGTTGTGAAAAAGCCCTGCTGCAGGAATAATCTGTCATCCTTCAGCTTATAAACCGTAAACGATAACGGAAGTCCCAAGTGTCTCTTGCGATCTCTCCAAAGAACGCCTTCTTCCTGTTTCTTAGCCATAGCGTAAGTCCTCCTTTATTTCCCCGGATTCATGTATTTAAATCTCATTTAATACTCTAACCTTATCGGCTGCTTCAACACTATCAATGTACCATATTTTCCCCATAAATACTATCTTTTTTTGCGTATATAAAATATAACGAACTTTTATTTAACAAACGATTATCTATCCGCAAAACTAAAGCTTTATGATATAATAGTTTTGAAAGATCCGGTTTGTTACATCCATAAAGGAGGCATACTATGAAACGATTAAAAACTCTTTCCATGATCACAATAATGCTCCTGGCACTCACAGCCTGCGGCGATAAAGATAACGATAAAAATGCAGACGAACCAACCACAGGTATCCCCGTTGATAATGTTATTACAGGCGTACCATCAACCGATGATACGACCACAGAAA
>DOVL01000199.1 GCA_003520105.1 Lachnospiraceae bacterium
AGAATGATGCTTGATCCTAATCAGAAGCTGAAGACCTTCTCAACAGGTATGATGGCTAAGTTTAAGGTCGCTCTTAATGTTTCCCGTAACCCTGAACTTCTGATGCTTGATGAGCCTCTCAACGGTATCGATATGATTGCCAGAGAAGATGTAACGAAGAGTATCGTTGAAGGAATCACAAAAGAATCGGCTGTAATTATTTCAAGTCATCTGATCGAGGACCTTGAGCCGATTGCAGATTATGTTCTTTTCATCAAGAGAGGTCAGCTTGTTGTATCCGGTCAGACCGCAACATTCAGAGACCAGTATGGTAAAACTATGTCTGATATGTATCGTGAGATATATGCAGACATGAGAATGTAGGAAGGGGGATACGGACATGTTAAAGACAATGAAATATGAGGTGATCAGAAATAAAATGGTCATCATAATACTTTTCAGTATCCTTGGAGCTGCGGAAGCACTTTTCCTTTTCGGACTTATTTCGGATTCGAAAAATATGGTAGGATTCGGTATACTTGGTCTTGTTCTTGGTACAAGTATTATTTACTTCGCAATCTGGCTGCTCGGTATAATGAGCTTCAGTCATGATCTGAGAGACAAAACCGGTTACATGGTATTCCTTACACCGGTTTCACCTTACAAGATCATTATTGCCAAGATGCTTGTAGGTCTGTGTGAGCTTATCGCATCAGCATTACTTTTCATAGCGCTTGCAGCTATCGACATCGGTATTCTTTTCGATAAATATGGTTCAAGTTCAACTGTATTTGAAGCTGTATCAAAGATTCTCGGTACAACGAAGGATGCAATCTGGGCAGGAATCGTAGCTTTTGTAATTGGTCTTGTGTTCAGCGTTTTGCTTTATTATTCACTTGCATACTTTGTATCGGCAATCAGTTCACTTGTATCAAGAAGCGTAGGCATGCAGAGATTTCTCACTATACTCTTTATTATCATTTTCGTAATAGTATATGAGGTTATTGATAAGAATATGCCTGATCTTAAGAATAATATTTCGAATGATTCATTCAATAAGCTTGTTGAAAATATTCCGAGTTATCTGCTTTCATTGGTTTGCACGGGAGCTTTCACCTTTGGATGCGGTTATCTGATGGATAACAAACTTAGCTTGTAGTATTTAAATAAATATCAAAGACCCGCGATTACATACACCTATTCGGTTGTAGATAAAATACGCCCTCATAGGTATATGTAATCGCGGGTCTTTTGTTTTACATGGAATGCGTTACAGTTATTATGTTATTGATATAGTCTTCAGGTTTGTTATCCATCAGATCGGGAGAGGCCTTGGAGAGATAATCGGTGCAGTTGACATCGATGAGCATGTAGCGTTCGGTGTGACCGCGGAAGTAGTTCTCACCGTTTTTTTGAATGATCTCTTCAACTAGGATATTTACGGGCTCGCCTATGAAGCTTCTTTCGTAAGCGGCTTTGTTGACCTCACCGATACGTATGAGCTTGTCGCTTCTGGCTTCCTTGACTTTCTCGGTGAGGTGGTCGGGAAGCTTGTCGGCTACAGTTCCTTTACGACGTGAGTATTTAAATACATGAGTTTCATAAAGCTTCAGCTCAGTCAGATTGTCGAGGGTGGTGTTAAAGTCTGCCTCGGTCTCACCGACAAAGCCTGCGATGATATCTGCAGTAAGTGCAGGTCTGTCGAAGCTTTCGCGAAGAAGGTTGACGGCTTTCTTTATATCCTCTACTGTATAATGTCTGTTCATACGTTTCAGCGTTTCGTCGCAGACACTCTGGAGTGACAGATGAAAGTGAGGACAGAAGCGAGAATCAGCTTTGATGATACTTATAAACTCATCGTTTATGACTCTTGGTTCGAGGGAACCGAGCCTGATTCTTTCGACTCCCTGCACGTCCTTCATAGCACGGAGAAGATCGAAGAACTTTCGGCCATTATCATCATAGGAACAGATATTAATACCTGTTAGGACTATTTCCTTGACACCGTTCTGAGAGAGTGTATTCATTTCTGAAATAACATCCTCAACGGATTTGCTTCTGATCCGGCCTCTGACATAAGGGATTATGCAATATGTGCAGAAGAGATTGCAGCCGTCCTGAATCTTTATATAAGCGCGGGTACTTCCGGAAGGCGCCGAAACACAGAGCTGCTCAAATTCGTTGTCGTGATTAATATCAATCAGATTATCTTTAACGTCTTTATTATCAAAATGATCAGAAAGAATTCTTACGATATCTTTCTTTCTGTTATTTCCGATAACTATATCAACGGCTTCATCAGCAAGAAGCTGTTCACCTGCTGCCTGAACATAGCATCCGACAGCAACAACGGTAGTACCCGGATTCTGTTTCTTCATCCTGTGAAGCATCTGGCGTGACTTGCGGTCGGCGATATTTGTTACCGAGCATGTATTTACGATTGAAATATCAGCCGGCTCGTTTTCCGGAGCTTCAGTGCAGCCGCATTCCTTAAGAAGAATCAGCATGGCATCTGATTCGTATTTGTTTACTTTGCATCCGAGAGTGATGATCCTGACTGTTTTTCCGTTAAGTATTTCGTTCATTTTATAATTCCTTTTTTATAGCTTTTTCCGACAGATTCTTTATATTGTCAAAAGTCAGAAATATTAGTAATTATGCACAATAAAGAGCAAGTAATAGTTGACAAAAGAAAATGCAACTTTTATTATATTAACATATAGTTTTCAGTTTTGTAAATCATTACAAAGGGAGGTTCATATAATGAAAGCAGTTAAGGTTTCACTCAATTCTATTGACAAGGTTAAGGCATTTGTAAATGACATCAGCGGATATAGCAATGCTGAGTTTGATCTTGTATCAGGAAGATATGTTATTGATGCTAAATCAATCATGGGTATTTTCAGCCTTGATATTTCTAAGCCTATAGATCTTAACATCTATGCAGAAGATAACATGGATGAGATACTTGATAGTCTTAAGCCATATCTTTCAGAGTAGGCCACATTATTTGTTAATTAAGCCGGATATCCGGTATTTTATTAATTAAAAGTATTCAATATGAAAGGAACAGGGGAAAATTTATGAAGAATTGTCCAGTTTGCGGCGCACAGATTCAGGATACAGATATGGTATGTCCGGTTTGTGGAG
>DOVL01000108.1 GCA_003520105.1 Lachnospiraceae bacterium
ATCAGATGGTATTTCTACACCAATTCAGCTCCATGGCTGCCTAACCGTTTCCACGAGGACGCAGTTCTGGAGGGCCAGAGAAAGTTCATGGGAACACTCTGGAACACATATGCATTTTATACCTTATATGCTGAGATCGATCAGTTTAATCCGCTGGATTATTCTCTCGAGTATGACAAGCTTTCCGTTATGGATAAGTGGCTTCTCAGCAAGTTAAATACAGCTGTTAAGAGCTTTGACGAGCAGCTTGGAAACTACAGGATCCCTGAGGCCGCAAAGGTTCTTGCAGAGTTCGTTGATGACATGAGTAACTGGTATGTTAGACGTTGCCGTGAGCGTTACTGGGTTAAGGACATGCCGCAGGACAAGATCAATGCGTACATGACACTTTACACAGCCCTTGTAACGATCTCTGAGGTTGCTGCTCCGATGGTTCCATTCCTTACAGAGAGCATTTACCAGAATCTTGTAAGAAATATAGATAAGGATGCTCCGATAAGTATCCATCTCTGTGACTTCCCTGAGGTTCAGGAAGAGTTTATCGATGCTGAACTTGAGGCAAATATGGATGAGGTTCTTAAGTGCGTTGTATTTGGACGTGCTGCAAGAAATACTTCAAACATCAAGAACAGACAGCCTATAGCAAATATGTTCATTAAGTCAGAGAGAGTACTTCCTGAGTTCTTCGTTGATATCATCAGAGAAGAGCTTAATATCAAGAATGTTGAGTGGAAGGATGATGTTTCAGAGTTCTCTACATACATCTTCAAGCCACAGCTCAGAACTGTAGGACCTAAGTACGGTAAGTTCCTCGGTGGCATCAAGCAGTACCTCGCTGAGGTTGACGGCAATGCAGCAATGAAGACTCTTAAGTCAGAGGGTGCTCTTAAGTTCGAGGTTAACGGCGAGGAGATAGTTCTTGCAGAAGAAGACCTTCTGATAGATGTTGCCAAGTCTGATGACTATGTTACAGAAGGCGACAACAACGTAACAGTTGTTCTTGATACAAGACTTACACCTGAACTCATTGAGGAAGGTTATGTCAGAGAGATCATTTCCAAGATTCAGTCAATGCGTAAGGAGGCTGACTTCGACGTTACAGACAGGATCAGGGTTTATATCGCTGATAATGATAAGATTAAGGGCATTATGGCAGCTAACGCTGACACTATCAAGACTGCAGTTCTCTGCGATGAGATCATAGAGGACTCTGTTCAGGGCTTCGCCAAGGATTGGAATATCAATGGTGAAGATGTCAGGATGGGTGTTGAAAGACTATAAATGGAATAGTATTAATCGATTGTGCTGCCGAACGTTTAAAAGCGGGACGCAGCCGATTGGAATATGAGGAGGAAGATATATGAAGAAGATTGTGGACTTTGACAAGGAAAGCTTCAAGAAGCAGGTTATCAGCAATGTCAAGATGCTTTTCAGAAAAGACATGGATGAAGCTACGCCACAGATGATCTATCAGGCAGTTGCTTATGCAGTTAAGGATGACATCATCGACAGATGGATCGCAACACATAAGGTATACAGAAAGCAGAACGTTAAGAAGGTTTATTACCTTTCAATGGAGTTCCTTATCGGAAGACTACTTGGTAATAATATCCTCAGTCTCGGATATTATCCACAGGTTAAGGAAGCTCTCGACGAGATGGGCTTTGATATGAACTTCATCGAGGATCAGGAGAGAGACCCTGCACTTGGTAACGGTGGTCTAGGCCGTCTTGCTGCATGTTTCCTTGATTCACTTTCAACACTTGGTTATCCTGCATATGGCTGCGGTATCCGTTATCGTTACGGTATGTTCAAGCAGAAGATCAAGGACGGTTATCAGATTGAGAAGCCGGATGACTGGTTAAAGCATGGTTATCCTTTCGAGGTTAAGCGTACAGAATATGCTGTTGAGGTTAAGTTTGGCGGATATGTAAGAGTTGAGCAGAAGAACGGACGTAATCAGTTCATTCAGGAGGGTTACAGATCAGTTCGTGCTGTCCCTTATGATCTTCCGGTTGTTGGCTATGGCAACAATGTTGTAAATACACTTCGTATTTGGGATGCAGAGGCTCCACAGGAATTTAACCTTGAGTCCTTTGACAGAGGTGAGTATGACAAGGCTGTTGAGGAAGCTAACCTTGCAAGAACACTTGTAGAGGTTCTCTACCCAAACGATAATCATATCTCGGGTAAGGAACTCAGACTTAAGCAGCAGTATTTCTTCATCTCTGCTTCAGTTCAGAGAGCTATCCTTAAGTTTAAGGAGAACAATGACGATATTCATGATCTTCCTGAGAAGGTTGTATTCCAGCTCAACGATACACATCCTACAGTATGTGTAGCAGAGCTTATGAGAATCCTCATGGATGAGGAAGGTCTTGAGTGGGATGATGCATGGAATATCACAACACATACCTGTGCTTACACAAACCACACAATCATGTCAGAGGCTCTTGAGAAGTGGCCTATCGAGATCTTCAGCAGACTCCTTCCACGTGTATATCAGATCGTTGAAGAGATCAACAGAAGATTTGTTATAAAGATACAGGAGATGTATCCGGGCAATCAGGATAAGGTTAAGTCAATGGCTATCCTTTACGACGGACAGGTTAAGATGGCTCACCTTGCAATCGCAGGTTCATTCTCTGTAAACGGTGTTGCTAAGCTTCACACAGAGATCCTTAAGAAGAGAGAGCTTAAGGACTTCTATGAGATGAGACCTGAGCAGTTCAATAACAAGACAAACGGTATCACACAGAGAAGATTCCTTGCTCACGGCAACCCTCTTCTCGCTAAGTGGTTAAACGATAATATAGGTGATGGCTGGATCACAGACCTTTCACAGATCAGTAAGGTTAAGGTTCTTGTTGATGATCCTAAGTATCAGCAGGAATTCATGAACATCAAGTACCAGAACAAGCTTCGTCTCGCTGAGTACATCAAGGAGCACAACGGTATCGAAGTTGATCCTAATTCTATATTTGACGTACAGATCAAGAGACTTCATGAGTATAAGAGACAGCTTCTCAATATCCTTCATGTAATGCACCTCTACAATGAGTTGAAGGAGAATCCGGAAATGGATATGGTTCCAAGAACCTTTATCTTCGGCGCAAAGGCTGCTGCAGGATATAAGAGAGCCAAACTTACTATCAAGCTTATCAATTCTGTTGCGGATGTTATCAACAATGATGCTTCCATCGACGGAAAGATCAAGGTTGTATTTATAGAGGATTACAGAGTATCAAATGCAGAGATCATTGTTGCTGCAGCTGATGTTTCCGAGCAGATATCTACTGCTTCACGTGAGGCTTCAGGTACAGGCAACATGAAGTTCATGCTTAACGGTGCTCCTACACTCGGAACAATGGACGGTGCAAATGTTGAGATCGTTGAAGAGGTTGGTGCCGAGAACGCATTTATCTTCGGTCTTTCAGCTGACGAAGTTATGAAATATGAGCGTGAGGGCGGCTACAATCCTTGGGATATCTACAATTCAAACCAGAATGTCAGAAAGGTTCTTACTCAGCTTATCAACGGTATGTACAGCCCTGATGATCCTGAGAGATTCAGAGATCTTTATGATTCGCTTACAAAGGAAGATGTTTACTTCATCCTTAAGGACTTCGATTCATATGCAGAGGCTCAGAAGAGAGTCGATGAGGCTTACAGAGATACAGCAGGATGGGCTCGTATGGCTATGATGAATACAGCCTGCGCAGGCAAGTTCTCTTCAGACAGAACTATCGAAGAGTACGTTAAGGATATCTGGCACCTCAAGAAGGTTAAGGTAACACTTGACAATAAGACTAAATAATAAAGGAATAATTCATAGTTTTCATAAGAAAGCGAGCAGGAAGGGTTACCTACCTGCTCGCTTTTTAATAATATATTTAATTTGATTCTGGTGGCGAAGATGGTATTATACGATATATAGTAAAATCATAAGACATGATTGCATCGAGACGAAAAGATTCGGGTGTAAATATACCTTCGAGGGCGTATTTCATCTACAACCGAGAAGGTGTATTTACACCCGGATTTTGATTATTATTCTCAGGAGGAACAAAGATGAATACAAAGAAGTTAATAGATGAAGGCAGAACAGCGATAGGAATAGAATTCGGTTCGACCAGGATCAAGGCCGTTATGGTTGATGAAGCAGGAAAACCGATAGCAGAGGGCGGTTTTACGTGGGAGAATCAGTACGTTGATGGCATCTGGACTTACAGTCTGGATATGATCTGGAGCGGCCTTAAAACAGCTTACAGAGAGCTTCTTAGTGATGTTAAGACTAAGTATGACACTGTGATTAAAACCACCGGTGCGATTGGCTTTTCAGCCATGATGCATGGATACATGGCTTTTGATAGGGAGGACAATCTTCTTGTTCCGTTCAGAACCTGGAGAAATACGATAACAGGCGAGGCGGCAGAGGCTCTCACTGCAGAGCTGGGCTTCAACATCCCTCAGAGATGGAGTATTGCACATCTTCATCAGGCAATACTGAATAAAGAGGAGCATGTTAAGGATATAGCGTTCTTCACAACTCTGGCAGGCTATATTCACTGGAAGCTTTCCGGAGAGAAGGTTCTCGGTATAGGCGATGCATCGGGCATGTTCCCTATCGACAGCAAAACAAGAGATTATAACGAAGAATATATTGATAAATATGACAAGCTGACAGCACCATACGGTTACGACTGGAAGCTTAGAGATATACTTCCGAAGGTTCTTTCCGCAGGTGATATTGCAGGGAAACTGACGGCTGAAGGAGCAGCTCTTCTTGATGAGAGCGGGAGTCTCAAGGCTGGTATCCCTATGTGCCCTCCTGAAGGAGATGCAGGAACCGGTATGGTTGCGACTAACAGCGTTGCCGTAAGAACCGGAAATGTGTCTGCGGGAACCAGTATTTTCGCAATGGTTGTTATGGAGAAGGCTCTCTCAAAGGTACACCCTGAGATTGATGTCGTAACGACTCCCGTGGGTGATGATGTTGCGATGGTTCACTGCAATAACTGTACTTCCGATATCAATGCCTGGGCACGAATCTTCCGCGAATACAGTGAAGCTATGGGCATAGAGGTTGATACAAATAAGCTTTACACGACTATGTTCAAGGCTGCTCTGGGCGGAGCGGCTGACTGCGGCGGACTCATGGGCTTTAACTATTTTTCAGGTGAACCGGTTACCGGATTTGAGGAAGGCAGACCGCTCTTCGCAAGAAAGGTTAACGCAGACTTCTCATTTGCAAACTTTATGAGACTGCATTTATATTCAGCAGTAAGTACACTGAAAGTAGGACTCGATATTCTCATTCGTGATGAAGGCGTTAAGGTTGATAAGCTCTTTGGACATGGTGGATTTTTCAAGACGCCTGAGGTTGGACAGAGAATAATGTCGGCTGCTACCGGAGGACCGATAACCGTCATGGAAACTGCCGGTGAAGGAGGCGCCTGGGGTATGGCAGTGCTGGCGTTATATATGAACTGCCTTAATGACGCGAAGTATATGAATGATCATGGTGTTGTGGAATCTGTTGATGATCATGTTGAGACTAATGCTGCAAGTGACAAAATGTCCCTCGCAGAGTTTTTGGATAATAATATCTTCGCCGGAGAAAGCGGTTCGACCACAACTGCAACTGCTGAAGAGATTGCAGGCTTTGATTCATTTATGGAAAGCTTCAAGAAGGCGCTTCCAATCGAGCAGGCCGCTGTAAATGCTATGTGATTTAGTGGTGTATCATCGTTGAATAATCTATTGACAGATTTTGCATGAAGATATTTTCAAGATGTTGAATTATTAGTGAAAAATATCTCTGATTTAAACAGTTGTTGATTGATGTACAGGATGGTACTATCGTTGATAGGTCCGGATTATGGAGTCGGGTTGTATTTTCACATATCAGACAGCTGAGGCCGGACCGGAGTGTTATGATTAAAAGGAGTGTGCTACTATGAAATTCTTTATTGATACTGCAAATGTTGATGATATCAGAAAAGCCAATGATATGGGCGTTATCTGTGGAGTTACAACCAATCCGTCACTTATCGCCAAAGAGGGCAGGGATTTTACAGAGGTTATCAAGGAGATAGCTTCGATCGTTGACGGCCCTATCAGTGGCGAGGTTAAAGCGACTACGGTTGATGCTGAAGGCATGATCAAGGAAGGCAGGGAGATAGCTGCCATTCATCCGAATATGGTTGTTAAGATTCCGATGACTATTGAGGGTCTTAAGGCTGTTAAGGTGCTTTCGAAGGAAGGCATCAAGACCAATGTTACTCTTATTTTCTCGGCAAATCAGGCGCTTCTTGCTGCCAGAGCCGGAGCTACTTATGTATCACCGTTCCTCGGTAGACTTGATGATATCAGTTCGCCGGGCATCGAGCTTATCGAGCATATAGTTCAGATATTCAGCAATTACGACATCGAGACCGAGATAATTGCTGCAAGTATCAGAAATACAGTTCATGTTACCGAATGCGCCCTTGCCGGAGCTGACATCGCAACTGTTCCTTATGCGGTTATCGAGCAGATGACCAAGCATCCTCTTACGGATCAGGGCATCGTTAAGTTCCAGGAGGACTATCGTAAAGTTTTTGGAGAATAAGTGACTTGAGATGTTCAATCTGGTGATTGATCGGAAACAGACGTTTACAGGATAATATAATACTGTCACGATAAACACCCGTGGGTTGTATGGCCTGCGGGTGTTTTTGATGTGCGCCTGGCGGCGCACGTTTCTAAAGGGTGAAAGTCCC
>DOVL01000156.1 GCA_003520105.1 Lachnospiraceae bacterium
AGCATCATAGCCAGCACAAGTACCAATATTTTCCTCATAATAACCACCCCACAACTCAATTATAACTCTGCTATTCTAAACAGAATACCCCTAATAATACACACATTAATTGTAATATACGGACCTGCTATTTACAACAAAAATCACTATACCAAAACCTGATATAGTGATTTCTTCTTTGCGTATTTAACCTATGAGTTTATTTTAGATTACATTAACCAGTGAGCAATCAATTCACCTTTTTCACCCTTGTCGTCCAATCGTCATATTGTATTTTACACATTCCTCTGGAAACTTAGCCATACCTATTTGTGCTTTTCAGTCCAAAATTCATTATCTCCTCAGATAATCCGACGACAGAGGAAATTCAAAATAAGTATCCGGATATGGTTCATTCTCGAGAGTAAAATGCCACCACTCACAATCAATAGGCTTAAAGCCGTTCCTGACCATGACCTTCTGAAGCATCATACGGTTCTCGAACTGTTCCTCTGTCACATCCCTGCAATCCGGATGCGACAGCTCGCTGAAGAGGTCGAAAGGACTTCCCATATCAACCTCCTTGCCTGTTTTCATATCAAGGAGAGTCAGATCAACCGTACTGCCTCTGCTGTGACTGGACATCTTCGCAATATAGCCCTTCTCGAAAAGCTCCTGCTTCTGCAAATCCGGATAAAAATACGGTTTCATGCGCACATCCTGATCCTCTATTCCCCACAGAACAAAATGCCTTACCGCACACGCCGGACGGTAGGTGTCAAAAATCTTCAGGCGGTATCCCCGCACAAACATTTCATTGCTGACCGCCTTAAGGGCTCTCGCCGCTTCTTTTGTAAGGATTGAGCAAGGCTCCTCATAACCATCAACTCTCTCCCCGACAAAATTGTAGGTTGAAAAATATCTGATTTCCTGAATTATATGTGGAATCATATCCGAAAGCAGCACAAATCCGGACGGATCCATCGTTATATCCTTTATATGATCTGTTCTCATTTTTTGCCCCCTCTTACGTTATTTATCTGTTATTTCATGTCAAAATACCCCAAAAATACACACTTTAATTGTAATATACGGACCTGCTATTTACAACAAAAATCACTTTGTAAATAGCTTATTCGGGTATATAATACTATCATTGAAACAATAGCTAAAATATTATCAATAATGCTATTGGAATCTATGATACATATCAATAACATGGTCAGCATTTATGATATATATAAATAACATAAAACAGAATTAAAGGGATATAAATGGGTATCAAGAAAGAGCACAGCAAATTAAATCTGAATAACTCCCTGATGAAGGCTCTGAAGGCCGTGAACTCTCTGTCAGGAAAATCCGCAGATGATGCAGATCTGAAGAGCCACAGGAAAACACTGGAGCGCTCAGGACGTCTCGCCGCTCCGAAGGGAAACGTATCCATAAGGCGCTTCAAGGTTGGAAATATTCCATGCGAAATGATTAAGCCTGATTTTGCTCACAATCCGCAGTATGCAATCATTTATGCACATGGTGGCGGGTACATCAGCGGCGGGCTGTATTTCGCACGTATTCTTGCCGCGAAGATGGCTATCGCCACCGGCTTCACAACCTTTTCCTTTGACTACCGTCTGGCTCCGGAATATCCATACCCGGCCGCCCTCGAGGATGGAATGGCTGTGTGGGACTTTCTGACGAAAAGTAAATATGCACCAGATCATGTTCTTCTTGCAGGAGATTCCGCAGGTGGAAATATGGCTCTCCGTATGACCCAAAATCTGCTTGCAGAAGGAAAGCCTATTCCAAAATGCCTCCTTCTCTTCAGTCCATGGACAGACATGACGGCAGATTCCGGAAGCTACGAAGAGATGAAATCTCTTGATCCCGTACTAACCAAAAAATATATAACAGATGCAGCAAATGCATATATTTCAGGCGAAGGCGATCCTTCCGATCCACGCTTCAGTCCTCTCTTCGGAGAACTGACCGGACTTCCGCCTGTGTATATTATGGCCGGACGAAACGAAATCCTGCTTGATGACAGCATCCGTCTCAGGGACGAGATTCTTAAAGTCGGTGGCAAGGCCGAGCTTGATATCGAAGAAGACGGCTGGCACGTCTATCAGCAGATGCCGGTACCGATGGCGAAGCGTGCCATGAAACGACTTTCCGACTACGTTTGTTCCGAAGTTTACGGAGCAAAGCCGGCAAACAAGCACGAATAAGTAGAGTTTTTCTCAAATAACACAACTGAGCGCTACATCACAACACCGACAGCATAATTCCAGAAACATTGGAACAGATCAATTACGATATAATATATTTGAAACAAGGTAGTAAAACAACAATGGCAAATGATAACTGGTATAAACTTGATAACGTGGCAAAGGTCTTTCTGGCAACACTCTCAAAGAGAGACACCAGAACCCTTCGTATAAGCTGCACTCTGAAGGAAGCGATCGACCCTAAAACTCTTCAGGATGCGGTTCTTCTTGCTATCCAGGACAGACCACAGGTGCAGGTTCGTATCCGCCGCGGCATATTCTGGCACTACCTCGAGGATACCGATATAGAGCCGAAGGTCTGTGAAGAGCATGACAGAATATGTCCACTTCTCTACGTTCCTGCCAAGGCGATGCTTCATTACCAGGTCACATATTTCAAAAGAAGAATTAATCTGGATATTTTCCACGCTCTTGCTGACGGAACCGGCGCTGTAGAGTTTTTGAATATCATTGTCCTTCACTATCTGACTCTCAGATATCCGGGCAAATTTGAAGATACGACCATACATTCCGGTGCATCTGAAGATGATCTCAGCCAGGACAGCTATAATAAGTTTTTTGGAAAAATAGAGCTTTCGAGAGCCGAATCCTATGGTAAAGCATATCATCCCGGCGGGCTGAAGCTTCCGTATGACCAGCTGCAGTTTTTCGAGATTCATATGCCGACCGATCAGATCCTTCCGAAGGCAAAAGAACTGAAGGTTTCTCTCACAAGCTATCTGGGCGCAGCGTGGATGCTTGCCATTCGTGACGATATGCCGACACGCCGCAGAAATCTCCCGGTAACAATCTCGCTTCCGGTCAATCTGCGTAATTACTATCCGTCGCAGACCGGAAGGAATTTCTTCAACAATGTGAGTGTTTCACATATTTTCGATAAGGAAATAAGTCTGGAAGAGTTGGCTGTTGAATTTGATGCAACCTTCAAAAGCCTTCTCACAGAGGAAAATATCAAGAAGCAGATGGACAGCTTTGAAACAATGGAATTCTTCGCACCCGTAAGACCGGTTCCTCTCTTCATAAAGCAGCCTATCGTCAGGCATTTTACCAAGAAATCTAACAAGAAGGTTTCGATGGTCTTGTCAAATATGGGTGTCCAGAAGCCACCGAAGGAGCTGGATGAATATATCGATACCTATACCGGTTTCTGCAGTTCAAACAACATGTTTTCGACTATTTTCAGCTGTCACGGTGACCTGTCACTCGGAGTTGCTTCACCTTACATGAACACAACCGTGGTGAAAAATCTGGTCAGAAGACTTACCGATATGGGGATTGAGATAAAGGTACATGCAACGGAGGTTTACAGATAATGAGTAAGTGTCCTTACTGTAAGATAGAGGTAGGCGGAAAACCTGATAAATGTCCTCTCTGCCAGAGCAGACTTGTCGGCAACGGAGAGGAGTCTATATTTCCGGTAAGCCAAGCCTTGAAATTCAAATCATTTCTATACAAACTTCAAATGCTCATCGTGATCAGTATCGTTATCATCGGCCTCGGTCTGGATTTTCTGCACCATACGAAAATCCCGGGATACCCGAAGCTGCATTGGAGCCTTATTCTGGCCATGTGGCTGCTTGCTTTTGAGTTTCTCATTATGCGTCAGTTCAGACCCGGAACCGGCTCTGCAAGAAAGATCACCATGATGGTTCTGATCCTGCTGGTCATGCTCCTCATCACGGCATATTTCTTCAAATTTTTGTGGTTTGCCTGGGACTGGATAGTTCCTATCGTTCTGACAGGAATGATAACCGCCAACTTCGTTCTGGCAATGATAGACCGGCACGGAAATACGATGGCCTACCTTCTTTCAGGGCTGTTCTCCGGACTGTTGCCATGTATCATCAGATTGATTGCAGGTAATAAAATACCGATAGCCTGGATCATCTGTATGATCGTCGGTGCCATCCTTTTTGCAGGTGCTATAATCTTCCGAGGTCGTTCCGTTGCAAGTGAGTTCAGAAAGAGATTTAATGTATAAAAGAATACTACCGTTTTATTGATCACTCCATGCAAAAAGCTCCGGGAAATGTACTCCCGGAGCTTTCTGTATTATTCTTTTAGATTATTTTTCAGACCATTCCGATTTTTATGGTTCATATAAATCAGTACGGTCACGGTCTATTCCTTCTGCTCTTTGTCTGAATCACCGAATTCTTTCAACACCCTACGTTTTGCATTGATGACAAATATCATTCCGCAGAGCGCCATCATCATAAGCATGATCCAGAGCGTCATATTGAAATCATCACCGGTCTTAACAGCCGTATCATTGCCGGCAGGTTTGTTGGTCTCGCCCGGTTCAACCGTTGCAGGCTTAACACTATCATCCTTCTTGTCGGTTTTGTCTGTCTTGTCCGATTTGTCTGTTTTATCCGACTTATCATTACCAGAGTTATCAACAACATCTTCCTCATCCTCTTCAATAGCTATCCATATAGCCTTGAAGGTATGATCGCCGACGATAGTATATTTGTCACCCGGATAATGTTTTGAGCCTTCCCAGTAATCGAACTTGTAGCCTTCACGTGTCGGGGCGTCAGGAATCGTGATCTCCTCGCCCTCATTATATTTCATGACTATTGTTCCGGTCTTGCCGTTCAGCGTACCGCCGTTCAGATCAAAGCTGATCGAGCATTCCTTCGGCGCCCTGACCGTGATGTTGAGGTTCAGCCTCTCACTGTATTCAAGGCCATCCTTGTATGCAGCGATCCTGATCCTGCAGTCTTCGGTTATCGTGATCGGACCGGTATATTTAATCCTGCTACTTGAATTCTGGCACGGACATGTATCGTCAAGGGTGTAATAAATCGTAGCGCCCTCTGTCGCGCATGCCAGCGTAAGAACGGATCCTGAAGCCACCGTGAGATAGTTCTCCTTAGGTGCTCCTTCGCTAAATGTTTCTCCCGCGATCTCAGCCGTCGGACGCTTCGGTCTCTTAGCCTCGGTCTCGATCTGAACATCTATGCTCTTCTTAAGGGTTGTACCGTTAACCTTGATGGTCAGATTTGTAAGTCCCGGAAGAATAGCCGATGCCTTAAATACAGCCTTGCCATCCTTATCAGTCACGATAGTTGAATCATCTGCCAGTTCAGCGAGATATTCGTTATCGATAAATGCCGAGAGGCTTACACCTTCCATGTAATTGCCGCTCTCGTCCTTGATCCTTACGGTGATGTTCTTGTCCGAACCCGCCTGCATTGTAAGGATTGTCTCATAATTCAGAACAATCTCGGTAGGTCTGTGAGAAACCTTAGCGTTCTCGCTGTATTCCGAACTCATCGGGATGTCAGCGTAGTTCTCAGCTGCACTAACCTTAACATTAAAGGTATCTCCAACCTTGGCTCCTGCCGGAGTAGGTATCCTTACAACCTTTGAATACTCTGCAGTTCCGTCCGGATTAGCCTCCGGATCCTGCCACTCAAATGCCGATGCGGCTACATTTACGCCTCCGATCGAAGCCTTGATCTTCGACTCATCATCTATCTTCATATACTGGGTAAATATGATCTCAGTATAGTCCGGATAAACATTCAGCGATTCGATCTCCGGCGCCTCTGTTGTTATGAGAGGGATTCGCAGATTCATCTGTGGTGGTGGGACATCGAGTGGATCCGTATATGCCGGTTTATATCCCTCCTTGGTTACCTTAACCTGATAAGTTCCCTGAGGTACATCCCATGCAAAGGTTCCTTCACGGTCTGTTGTCTGTGGATTCTCCTGATTATATTCTGTCGCATTCCAAACATTTTCGGAATTTGCATATATTACAGTTGCGGTTGCACCTTCAACCCTGTTTGATTCAACAGCTTCGTAAACAAAACCTGATGGGTCGAAGATGATGTTGAGTTTGTAATTTGATTTGTATTTTGAATTACAATCATACTTAGTCTTAAGATGTGCTCTGTCTAAATCTGCCTGAGCATTAGAAACAGCATTATTGTATTTTCCTGCCACATTGAAGCAGAGCCAATCAATTCCTCCTGAAGCTGCGCCAACCGATAATGCTAATCCACCGGTAGTCACTCCGACAGCTGCTGCTGTAGCTGCAGCTGCAGCAGGTATTATTAATATTCCACCTACAAGAGTCACAGCTGCTCCTACAAGAATAGTTGCATAAACAATATTATCACGCCTGTCAGCTGCTCTTGCAAGTTCATACGCAGCCTTCTCTTCATCTCTCAAAGCCTTAAGACATTCGTAAGGCATTTTATCTCTGCCAAGTTTTGCTGCTTGCCTTACCTGATGTGACAGATTAAGGTAATCTGTTGTAACTCTGTCAGTTTGCTTTACATTTTCAACATATTCATCGGAACTCTTTTTAGCCTCATAACACCCAAGCGCTACTCCTCCGATATCCAGCGCTTTGCCATAACAGTTAACAAATGGTCCCCAATTGCCTGTAAGAACTCCCTGATTTACCAAATCTTCACATACAACCATATGTGCCGATGCAGTTGACAGCATAATCTTAAACTCACTCCACCAAAAGTCTTTATCGTCTTGAAGTGTACTTACGCCATCCTTTTTGATCTCAACAAGTTCTGTTTTAGTACCAGAGCCTCCATCTTTAGCGCTAATGCCCTTATCGCTGATATCTCTTCTGCCTCCGCTTTCTCCCTCAATAAGTCTAACAAGCTTTGTCCCATCTTCTGAGTATGCAAAGCTTCCATCATCACTTAAGATAAAGCCTTCATCTACAAAATCTTCCGGGGTCTTTCCATCATATACTTGGCGATCCCACCAGTTATCCCGGAGATAAGCATCTAGAGTATCATATTCATACATAGGCTTTTTATCGTCAACTGCATTTGCCCACGCATCGAAGACATCATCAAGTGCCTGTTCAGCATCTTTTATTTTCTTCTGATTCTCCGGACTAAGACTTCTGAATTCCTCTTCATATTCAGGTCTTTCACTAAAGTGATATCCGCCACTAACAAGAAACTCAGTAAAGAGCATACTATACAGATCTTCTGTCCAAGTATCATCAACGATTTTTAATACTGTATTATTTTGCTCCGCAATAGTTGCCTCAACCAGCGCATTTATATATTCCGAATACGCCTCATCAGTAACAAATGCATAATCCTCATCACCAATATAATCAATATCAAATCCTTCGGGAACAAGGGAATCGTCAAATACATGATCACCTGCTGTATCGATATATATTTTTGTACTGAATTTGGTTTTTATTCTTCCATCAGCAAGAATTTCTGTTCCTATCGGAGAAAGGACTTCGTTTCTGATGCTACCGTCCATCATCTGAATACCTACGTTAACATCTCCCGTAAGAGCGGAAGAGCTTACAAGCTCAGCAGTAAAAGTCCAGTATTTGGTTTCCTCCTTACCATCTGCAACATAGGTGTAGAAGCTGCCGGATTTGTTCACACCTTTATTTACGATGTTGTACTTGTGATTAGCATGAACAAAATAGAAATTATCAACTTCTACCTTTGCGCCTTCGTAGAAAATAGTATTTGTAGCTTTATATGTTCCGACAGATCCGTCAACCGTAGCAATAATAACATGTGACGTTCCTGATGGAGTATTAGCCGGAAGTTCAGCTTCTCCACTAAAGCATCCTATCTTGTTAGTAAAACCGGTTACCTCTGCTCCGGTTCCGACCTTAACCGTCACCGGTCTTTCAGGTTCTGACCATACTGTAACAGGAATTATTCTTGAGCTTGTTGTATTATCCTTGAGCTCGATCTTTATATCTTCAACATTAAACTCTGCACTTCCCACAGGAACCGTGATTCCTGATGTTGAAGTTACAGATGCGCTTATACAAAATGCTCCTGTGTTCCTACTGCGGAGCCCAACATAAATCGTTCCGGATTCAGCTTCTTTACCGGTAATACCGCTTATTGTAATAACTCTTCCTGATAAAACAGATGGAACATTTTTATTCGTTCTGCCAACAGTGACTGAAACCACGTCGAATCCATCCGGTACAACAATCTTAACCTCTGAAGCCTTATTATTTCCCTTCATCTGGTAGAAAATCTTACCGTAGAATTCCAGATTTCTGGTTATTATGCTTCTGTCAACAGCCACAAAGCTTCCGATCTCATCAACTATCTCGCTGTACTCGACATGTGGCATTGTCGGAACATCCAAAGTAACTTCTGTTGTATCCCCTGCTGTAACTGTTGCTATTGTCTTCGCATAGTTAGATGCATCAATTCCGAGAGTATCCAGACTTGCAAGACTGGATATTCCTGAAATATAAGCATTTTTCTCTAAAGCAACTATTGTGTAATCTCCCGCAGGTATTTCCTGAAGGAGAAATGCTCCTGCACTATCAACCGTATCCGAAGCCACAAGTTCTCCTGCACTGTTAAATACAGAAATGTTTGCATCAACTCCGCCTGCGCCCTCAGTATTAATACTAAGGTCACCGATCTGCTCGATCAGTGTTAGATCCGCTGTGGTAATATCCTTGCTCCAGTCTGCTGTAAACTCAGAACCCTTTATTGTAAATATCTTGTCCAGATATCCATCAAGGCTTACGGTAAGAACGATCATACTGTTCTCAACAGCCTTAAACGAAAATGCATTATCAGTAAGTCCAGGATCAACTTCTTCTCCATCGACCTTTGCTGTTAAAGTTGCACCTGCCGGAACCGTGCCGGAAACCGTGTACTTTATGATCGTGTCGAATGGCGTGAAGTAGTAATAACTTGTATTACTTGGATCATCTGTAATAGCCTTCCTGGTGGTCATATATGTATTGAAAGAATCCGACATCGTAAATTCGGAAGGGTATTTAATTACAGTCCAAGGAGAACTCTTCCAAGGATCGCCCTCTATAGTAATCTCATTGTTGTAGATTGTGAATTCATTACCAGTCGAAGTAAAACTAAATGCTTCGTCATTAACTACAGCAACTCTTTTCGGCAGTATCACCTTGTTTTCTGCTTTTCTGCATGCGAGATAGAAGGCCTTCTCATCAATAGTGAGCGATTTACTGCCATCTTCAATCTTTATTGTTACTGTCGCAGTGTCATTATAACCATTCTGATTTTCAGCAAAAGCCTGCTTACCAACACTTGTAACTGTCCAAGGAATGGTAATCTCTGTAAACTTAGTTTTATAAAACGCCTTATCACTTATAGTTGTTACCGAGGTTGGCAGATTCTTCAGAACATCATTGGAGAGACCTGAACATCCTTCGAAACAGCTAACAGGAATGGTTGTAAACTGAGGATCATTCTGTGGCCATGTAATGGTTGTTATAGCACCACAGTTTTTAAACGCCTCTGTACCTATCGACTGAAGAGTACTCGGGAATTCAAGTGATGTTATTCCTGTACACATATAGAACGCACCTTCCTCAATGGTGGTAAGGCCCGTATTAAACACTATAGGGATATCAGTTGGATTACTCGAATTATATTGAAATACATTCTGAAACGCATTTTTACCTATGGTCCTAAGACTATCCGGAAATGTAAGACCAGTTATCTTAGTGCATCCTAAAAAAGCAGTCTCTCCTATTTCCTGCACTCCATTTCCAAAATTAACAGTGGCCAGATTAGAACAATTTACAAAAGCATCCTTACCGATAGTTACCAAACTGTCAGGGAGTGTTATCGTTGTAAGGCTTGCACATCCTTTGAAAGCTTCCTGTCCAATTAACGAGATGCTGGAATTGCTCGGGAAAGATACAGTTGTTAAATATGCGAAAGATCTTGCAAACGCATATGGAACAGCTTCAATACTTGAATTAAATGTAATTGATTTGTATTTATCAACACTATTTACAATAGTCCCGCCGGCAAGTTCCTTTACAACCTTACCATCTATAGTTTCCGGAATAACCAGATTCAATGTCCCGTTTTCTGCATTCGAATCAGACGGTTCAATCTTATTAATTATTACACCGCCTTCATTCAGATCCTCATAAGTAAATTTCAACTCATTCGTCTCATCGGTCCAAGTATTTGTCTCGGCATACACGATTGATCCCGAGTCCTTCTTCGACACGCCCGGAACGTTCGGCACGACCATGGCCACTGCCATTACAAGTGCCAGCAGTTTCCTCCTTAATCTTGTCCTCTTCATAGTTTTTTTCATAAGCAACATCTCCCCTCTGTTTATTTTATAATCGCAAATAATCCCTCAATACTAGTTTTGCGAAAAAAGTGCACAATGATACGAGCGTATTATACTATATTTACACGTAAGGTAGGTGTTTGATTAATGATAGGTTTTGAACGCAACCCACGTATTTGCGTCATTTTGGTTTGTTAATAGTGCAAAGAAAAAAGACGTGCTTCCACGTCTTTTTCTTGATGAGTATATTTTTAATCAGTTCACAACCTTGCCGCCCTTAAT
>DOVL01000114.1 GCA_003520105.1 Lachnospiraceae bacterium
CTTTGAAGATAGATATTTCTCTAAAATTATTATTTTCTGTGCAGGTTTTCTCTCCGCTTGCTATTTTCAGTACAAAATCGAGGAGTCTGTCGCCGGCATCATCAAGTGATTCACCTTCAGCAACCGTTCCGGCGTTGAAATCTATCCAGCTGCGCTTTTTCTCGTAAAGTGCAGTGTTTGTAGAGATCTTAACAGTAGGAGCAGGTGCGCCGAATGGGGTTCCTCGTCCGGTTGTGAAAAGTATCAGATGTGCACCGGCGGCAGTAAGATCGGTGGCGCTGACAAGATCGTTACCCGGACCGGAGAGAAGGCTGAGGCCTTTCTTCTTGACCGGAGAAGCATAGCTCAGTATATCAACTATCTGAGCACAGCCGCCCTTTTGAACACATCCGCAGGATTTGTCCTCAAGAGTTGTGATGCCGCCTGCTTTATTTCCGGGACTTGGATTCTCGTAAACCACCTGTCCATGTGATACAAAATACTTTTTAAAATCATTTACCATCTCGACAGCATTTTTAAATACTGTTTCGTCTGCGCATCGGTTGAAGAGTATTGATTCTGCACCAAACATCTCCGGAACCTCCGTGAGGATGGTCGATCCGCCGAGAGCGATGAGCCTGTCGGAGAATCTTCCGACTGTCGGATTTGCTGTGATACCTGAAAGTCCGTCGGAACCACCGCATTTCATACCGACTATAAGTTCGCTGGCCGGAAGCTCTTCTCTGGTAAACTGTCCTGCGTAGGCTGCAAGCTCTTCGAGGATTCTGCTTCCTTCTTCCAGTTCATCCTTTACATCCTGACAGATAAGGAACTTTACTCTGTTATCATCCCAGCTTCCAAGTTGTTCCTTAAACTGACTCATGGTAAGGTTTTCACAGCCAAGGCCAAGTACCAGGACTGCACCGGCATTTGGATGTCTTACCAGTGATGTAAGGAGTTTTTTTGTCTGTTCGTGGTCGCCGCCAAGCTGGCTGCAGCCAAAAGGATGTGTAAAGGTATAAAGTCCATCGATGGTTCCTGAAACAAGATGCTGGTTTTCTCTTACAAGCTGGGTTGCTATAGAGTTAACACAGCCAACAGTTGGGATTATCCAGATCTCATTTCTGATACCGACACTTCCATCAGTACGCTTAAAGCCCATAAAGCTCTTGTCACTTACCTTCGGAAGAGGAAATACCTTGTGATCGTAAGTGTATTCGTCGTTTTCTGAAAGATTTGTCCGGGCGTTGTGAGTATGTACCCACTGGCCCTGTGAAATATCAGAAGTGGCTTTGGCAATAGTATTTCCGTATTTGATCACTTCGGTTCCGGAAGTGATATCACGGAGGGCGATCTTGTGACCTCTTGCCACATCCTCGACAGCCCTGAAGCTAAGACCGCCAATATTTAATTCTTCATCCTTTGAAATGTCTGTAAGAGCTACAGCAACATTGTCGACAGGATCTATCTGAATTATCTTCATTAAGAAATATCCTTTCTTACGTGCGGATTTCTATTTAACGATCTCGCGGAGTGCTTCGTACATACCCTTTTCACGGATCAGAGCGAGATCCTTTACAACCTCAGCCTCGAAGCCGGCGAGTGATGAGAGTGCGTTGTCCCACATCTTTTCGTTGTTGATAACTGCTTTTGCGATAGCGGCATCATCGTCATCCTTATGTGCTAAGAAGAAATCGAGAACCCATTCATCATCCTGGATCTTGTAGGTATCGTCGCCTCTCTTTGCTATAAGGCATCCTTCGCCCTTTTCGTAACCTCTGTGATAGAAATCAATATATGCTGCGAATGAGAAGGTAAGACATTTTGCGAGTTTTCCGCCCTGACGCTTTGAATACTCAAGAAGCGATGGCATACATCTTGCCTTCCATTTTGAGGTTGAGTTAAGTGATATCGAAAGCAACTGATGATCGATGAAAGGATTTGAGAATCTTTCGGTAACATCAGATGCAAACTTCATCAGGTTGTCTTTCGGCAGGTCTAAGGTCGGGATGACCTCATCATAAATAGTCTTGTTCATGAAATCATGGATCACAGTATCCTTCATGCAGTCACGAACTATATCCTGCCCTGAGAGATAAGCTGCCATGATAAATGATGTATGTGCGCCGTTTAAGATACGAACCTTGCGCTGCTTGTATGGTGTAACATCATCAACGACTATGATAGGAAGACCGGCCTTCTCGAAAGGAAGCTCCTTCTTTATTTCCTGAGGACCCTCGATAACCCAGAAGCCGAAAACTTCAGCTGTATCGATGAGATTATCATCATAGCCAAGCTCCTTGCAGATCTCTTCAACTTCATTTCTAGGGTATCCCGGAACGATACGGTCTACAAGTGTAGAACAGAAGATGTTCTCGTTATCTACCCACATGCGGAAGTCGCTTTCAAGATTCCACTGATCGATATACTGATGCACGCATTTACGAAGTTCATCACCGTTGTGATCGATAAGCTCGCATGAGAGGATAATGAATCCAGGGAGCTTATTCTGATATCTCTTATATAAAAATGCTGTCAGCTTTGCAGGAAAGCTTGAAGGAGGTGCATCGTCCTTCTGACAGGTTGAATCGTAGCAGATTCCTGCTTCGGTTGTATTTGAAACAATAAAACGAAGTGATTCGTTTGAAGCGCATTCCATAAGCTTTTCGTAATCATCATAAGGATTGATACATCTTGAAATTGCTGATATCACACGCTTGTTGTTAACCTTCTGCCCGTTCTCTGAACCGCGGAGGAAGAGAGTATACAGTCCCTCCTGCTCATTGATAAGCTGTGCCAGACCGGTGCTGATCGGCTGTGCAACAGCAACCTTGCCGTTAAAATCGGCGGTTTCATTCATTACATCAAAGAAATAGTCTACAAATGCTCTGAGGAAATTACCTTCTCCAAACTGAAGGACCTTCTCAGGCGCATCCTTTAAAATATATCCGTTGTATCCAACTTCATCTAAAGTTTTATAATTAAGTCTGCTCATAAAAACCTCTCTATCCTAGTTTTAAAATAGAGGTGATCAGTCAATGCAGAAATATCTTGCTGCGTTATTAAAGCTGATGCCCTCAACAATCTTCTTAAGTGATGCCTCGTTTGCAGGGTATTCACCATCTTCAACCCACTGACCTATAAGATTGCACATGATACGGCGGAAATAGTCGTGTCTTGTGTATGAGAGGAAGGAACGAGAGTCTGTAAGCATTCCGATGAAGTTTCCGAGAAGTCCCAGGTTTCCGAGTGAACGCATCTGCTCCTCCATACCATCTCTGGTATCAAGGAACCACCATGCTGCACCCATCTGGATCTTGGATGGAACTTCGGCTGACTGGAATGCTCCCATACAGGTTCCTATAAGGTTGAAGTCGTTATGGTCAAGAGAGAAGAGGATGGTTTTTGGAAGCTCCTCTGTTTTGTCAAGCTCTGAAAGGAACATTGCAAGTGCGTCACCGCAGCTGCTCTTGGCTATCATATCGAAGCCTGTATCAGGACCTTCGAGTTTAAACATTCTCTCATTAACATTTCTTGTACATGAATAATGTATCTCCATAACGATGTTTTCCTTATGGTACTTACGAGCAAGATGAAGCATAATGGCAGTCTGGTATTTTTCAACCTCTTCGTCTGAGAGGGCATCACCGCGAAGTGATCTTGCGAAGATATCATTTGCTTCCTCAATGCTGCAAGGCTTATAAGGAACATAGTCAATTCCGTGGTCAGAGGCACGACAGCCATGCTTCTTGAAGAAATCGATCCTTTCATCAAGAGCTGCCATAACTTCTTCTGCTGAATTGAGGCTGTCCTTGCCTACAGATTGTGCAAGCTTCTGAATATATTCCCGGAAACCTGCTTTACTGATATTTATTGCTTTATCAGGTCTGAAGGAAGGACAAACCATAAAGTCTATGTCCGGATCTGCTGCAATCTTTTCGTGCCACTCAAGAGTGTCGATAGGATCATCGGTCGTTCCGATGTATTTCACATTGGACTGCTTAATGATACCACGTACTGATAGAGAGGGATTTGTGCGAAGCATATCATTAACCTTATCCCAGATCTCACGGGCGTTATCCTTTGTAAGAGGCTCGGTTATACCGAAATACTTCTTAAGCTCAAGATTACACCAGTGATACATTGGATTACCGATAGCCATTTCAAGGGCCTCAGCAAATCTGACAAATTTATCGAAAGGATCGGCACTACCTGTGACCTCATCCTCCGGTACCGCATTTGAACGCATAACGCGCCATTTGTAATGATCGCCAAAATATGAACCGTCGTCATTACGGCCGCCAAGCCATACTTCGGCTATGTTGTTGTATCGTCTGTCTTCGTAGATCTCCTTAGGAGAAATATGACAGTGATAATCTATAAGAGGCATTGCCTCGGAATATGTATGGAATAAATGCTTTGCAGTTTCGTTCTTTAACATAAAATCGTCGTTCATAAAGGTATTCATAATTGCTTTCCTCCCCAAGTTATAGTAAAATAATAATGCCTACAATGTAAGCGCTTACATTCTTTTTACCACGACTAAGGAATATTGTCAAGAATATACTTTGCAAAATGATCTATTTCCTAATACAATCATGATAAGACAGATGGCGGAGAAGTATTTTCTTCTTAATAATGGTTACCGGCGCAGAAAGTAACAGAAAATCACGGGATAAGGAGCAGCAGGATAAAATGAAAAAAATAGAACATATTATAGAAAAGAAACAATGTATACTCAGTGAAAGCGATGTAACGATCGAGGGATCGATTTTTTCTGCTGCCACAGGAGCATACTGGCCTCATGAAGATGGTAAGCCCTTTCATACTTTCAGAACGGCGACAGTCCTCTGTGACGGAGATAATGTTACTTTTAAAAAATGCATATTTGAAAATACGGCCGGACCGGGTGAAGAAAACGGTCAGGCTATCGCTCTCTATCTTGATGGAGATGATATCGTAGTGGAAGATTCTATTATTATAGGTAATCAGGACACACTTTTTCTGGCACCTCTTCCTCCTGAGGAATATGAAAAGGATGGTTTTCTAGGACCAAAACAGTTTACGCCGAGGACCATGAGAAGATTTATATTCAGAAGGTGTTCCATATATGGAAGTGTTGATTTTATCTTTGGCGGAGGAAATGCACTTTTTGAAGACTGCGACTTTATAAGTGTAGCTCCGGGTTGGGTTTTTGCACCGTGTACACCAGAGGGAGAACAGGAGGGCTTTGTTGCAAAGAACTGCCGCTTCCTGCATACTGAGGCTGTCCCTGAAGCAAGCTGTTATATCGCAAGACCTTGGAGAGAATATGCCAGGGTGAAACTGATAAACTGTTATCTGGATAAACATATCGCTCCTGCCGGATGGCATGACTGGGGTAAGGAGGATGCACATGGAACAGTACAGTTTATTGAGAGTGGCTCATATGGTCCGGGTGCAGATAATGCCTCCAGACCTGAATGGGTGGAGGCATCTGAATGATCTTATTTTTTATTTCCTTCAGATAAAACATATTTATCCAGCATTGTCCTGCGGTATTCTCTCGGGGACATGTTGTGCATTTTCTTGAAGGCGTCTTTAAAGTAATTACTGTCACCGAAGCCGGAGTTAATGGCAATCTCGGTTATGGAGTGGTCTGTGGACATCAGCTCCGTTACTGCATGAGTAAGTCTTACATATGTTAAATACTCCTTCATTCCGGTTCCGGTAGTCTGACGGAATTTCTTGCTGAAGTAGCTCGGACTGAAACCGGCAAGCTTCGAAAGCAGATCCAGCGTGATAGGCTGGTTGTAATTCTCATCTATATATTTTACCGATTCAAGTATCTTATCAGAATTATCATCATCATCTGAATCGGTCCTGAAGATACAGTAACGATTGCAGTAGAGCAGCAGATGATGAAGCATAAGTCGCTGCAGAACTGCAGTTGATGCATCATCTACATTTTCCTCAGCCACCATAAAGTCGATCAGTGTGTGAATATTGTCACGGTAGATCCTCGGAACATGCATGATCATTGTATGGAGGAATCTGTCCGTGATATTTGCCATGAACGGAACCCCGTTATTATAGAGATCGGATTCCTTAAAATATATATTAATTCTGGTGCTCTGGGACAGATAATGGACGTAGTGAATGGATTTTGGCGGGATAAGAATAAAGTCACCGCCCTGCATCGTATATAGAGAATTGTCTACATAGAAACGCACCTTTCCGTGACGTACATAATAAAGCTCATAATAATTGTGATAATGATTATCCGTCATTTTGTAATCAGCGCTTCGGTTTGCTGTATTTACATATATTCTATCAATATTTTTATCTGAAACTCGCATAAGATCCTCCTCTATAATTCCACAAAACCATACCTTAAAATTCCCCTGAAATTCATCTCTATTATTGATGATGATGAGAAAGATACCCGCAATGCGGTGTATTTTTACATTATTTTGTACATTATAACACATAAATGACAAAAAATCAGTATTTTAATTATCAATATAGCTAAAATAGTGTAGTAATATGAGTAAAAATTGTGTATTTTTTATATACGTAGTTATGAAAACGCTTACATTTGATATCTGCAACTTGGAGAGGGAAGGATGATATTCATAGTAAGCAGTAATAATGAAAATCAGTTTAGGAGGATTACTAAATGAAGAAAAAGAAATTCTTACGTGCTTTCGTTTCTACACTCCTTGTTGGAAGTATGGCTTTGACAGGATGCGGAAAAAAGGATGATGACAAGAAGGAAGACAAGACAACAGCTGCGCCTACAACAGAAGCTACTCAGGGCGGCAACGATGGCACAACTGAGGGCTCTACAGACAATGGTGGTGCCGGTTATGATGAGTGTACCATCACATTTGACTGGTGGGGTGGTGACTCAAGACATGAAGCTACACAGGCAGCTGTTGATGCATTCATGAAGAAGTATCCTGGAATCAAGGTTGAGGTAAACTTTGGTGCATGGTCTGACTGGGAGACAGCTAAGGCTGCAGAGTATATCTCAGGAAACAACCCTGATGTTCAGCAGACAAACTTTGACTGGATCGGAAAGTACGATGCAGACGGAACAACATATCTTGACCTGAATACTGTTTCAGATGTTCTTGATCTTTCACAGTATTCTGACGAAGTTCTTGCTAAGACAGTAGATTCGAAGGGCGGTATCGCTGGTATCCCTGTTTCACTTACAGGACGTACATTCTACTGGAACAAGGCAACATTTGAGAAGGCTGGTCTTGCTACTCCTACAACACTTGATGAACTTGTATCAGCAGGTGCTGTATTCAAGGATAAGCTTGGTGAGGATTATTATCCACTTGTAATCGGTGAGTATGACAGAATGATCCTTATGACATATTACCTTCAGGCTAAGACAGGCGAGCCTATCATCAACGAGAATGGCAACCTTACAGTTACTCAGGATCAGATCAAGGAAGGTCTTGAGTGGATCAAGTCTCTTGAAGATGCACATGTAATCCCTACAATGGCTTACATCCTTGGTGAGGGTGCAGATTCAATGGATAAGTCACAGAGATTCATCAATGGTCAGTATGCAGGTATCTTCGAGTGGGATTCATCTCCAAAGAAATACATCTCAGCACTTGGCGATAACGGTTCTGATCTCGTAGTTGGTAACGTATTCCCAGAACTTAAGTCTTACACAAAGGTTTCACTTATGTTCTCTATCAGTGCTAATTCAAAGCACCCACGTGAGGCTGCTATGCTTCTTAACTTTATGCTCAATGATCCAGAAGGTATCGAGATCATGAAGACAGAGCGTGGTATCCCAGAGTCAAAGATAGCTTACGATACACTTAGCGCTGCAGGTGCACTTGATGCTGTATCAGCAGAAGCACATGAACAGGTTATGAATTCAGAACCACTGTACTGGAATCCACTTTTTGATGATTCATCACTTAAGGGTGGTTCAGCAGCATATACAACAGTATTCCAGCAGTATTCATATGGTATGGATGCAGGTGGATCAAAGTATAAGGTTGATGACGCAGCTAAGGAGCTTTACAATGCTATGACAGCTGTTGCTCCGGCAAAGTAATAAGTGAGCAATAACTAAACCTCATTAATAAATAGCCTGTTGTATAAGACAACAACATCTTATATGACAGGCTATAAAAAAATAAGAGCAGGAGAAAAAGATGAGTAAATTTAAAAAATTCAGAAAACGGAATGTGGGGTTCCTCTTTATCATTCCGTGGTTAATAGGTTTTCTCGTATTTAAATTATATCCGTTCTTATCTTCACTTTATTACAGCTTCACAGACTACAATCTCTTTAAGGGTAAATCTGATGGATTTACATTACAGAATTACAAGGACGTATTTAATGTTCCTATAGAGAAGAGAGCTCTGATAACAACATTTAAATATGCTTTCATGACAGTTCCGCTTAAATTAGTATTTGCGCTTTTTATAGCATACATACTTAATTTCAAGTTAAAGGGTGTTAACTTCTATAGAACAGCATATTATATCCCATCTATTCTTGGTGGTTCCGTTGCTATCTCAGTACTGTGGAAAGCTCTTTTCAGTGATAACGGACTTATCAGAAATGGTTTCGCGGCAATCGGAGTTGATGCGCCGCACTTTATGTCAGATCCAAAGTGGGCACTCTTTATGATTTCCCTGCTGCGTGTATGGCAGTTTGGATCGGCCATGGTCGTGTTCCTGGCGGCACTAAAAGGTGTTCCGACCGAACTCTACGAAGCGGCGGCTATTGACGGCGCCGGCAAGGCAAAGCAGTTCTTCAAGATCACACTTCCGCTTATTACACCTGTTATTTTCTACAATCTCGTTACACAGCTTGTACAGGCGTTCCAGGAATTCAACGGACCTTATATCATTACAAAAGGTGGCCCGCTTGGTTCAACCACACTTATGTCACTTCTTATTTACAACAATGCGTTTACTTCATATAACATGGGTAAAGCAAGTGCTCAGGCATGGGTACTCTTCGTTATACTTATGGTATTTACGGTTATCGCATTCGCAACCCAGAGATATTGGGTATACTATTCAGATGATGAGGAAGGAGGTAAATAAATATGCCAATTGTTAGCATTGATAATGAAAACGATGAACAGAACAGTGCCGACAAGCCATATAATGCCTCCGATATGAGACGTGTGCCTGTTGGAGCAGCATCCGCTGCGCCGGAGAAGGTTGTTATCAAGAGACCTCAGTCTGCACAGCTGAGAGAATCCTATAAGAGGATTGCCAGAAGAAGAAGGATCAATACCGTTATACGTTATATCATACTTACGGTTGTAGGTCTGATAATGGTATATCCGCTTATCTGGATGGTAGGTGCAACCTTCAAGGATAATAGTGAGATATTCAAAACTATGAATCCTATCCCTATTAAGACAACGTTAAACGGTTACAAGAATGCTGTAAAGAGCTACGGTGGAAACATCAACATCTGGAAGGCAATGCTTAACACATATTCTTATGTTATTCCTGAGGTTATCCTTACAATAATCTCATCAGTACTTACAGCATATGGTTTCGCAAGATTTAAGTTCGTTGGTCATAAGGTGCTTTTCGCACTCATGATGGCAATGCTCTTCCTTCCACAGGTTGTACTTAATATTCCTCAGTACCTCCTCTTCAATAAGTTCGGATGGGTTGGATCAAACCTCTACCTTCCACTTATCGTACCGACAGCATTTGCTACTGAGACGTATTTCATATTCATGCTCATCCAGTTCCTAAGGGGTGTTCCTAAGGAAATGGAAGAAGCGGCAAAGATTGACGGCTGTAACTCAATGAAGACTCTTGTCAAGATCATCATTCCTATGATCCTGCCGGCAATCGTATCATGTGCACTGTTTAAGTTTATGTGGTCTTCAAATGACTTCCTTGGACCACTCCTTTACGTAAATAATCCGGCAAAATATCCGGCAACTATCTTCGTTAAGCTGTCAATGGATAGTGATGCAGGTTTTGATTGGAACCGAGTTCTTGCAACTTCACTTATTTCGATCATACCTAATATCATCGTATTCTTCGCAGCACAGAATCAGTTCGTTGAAGGTGTTTCTGCAGGTGGTGTAAAGGGTTAAGATTAACCTATTGGTTTGAACTATTATTAAATGAGGTGGCAGTATGTTGAGAGGAATATTTAGTCCGGATAATCCGGTTTGGAGATTTTTTATCCTTGTGGGAAGAATCTGGTGGCTTAATATTTTGTGGCTGATATGTTCACTCCCTATATTTACCATAGGGGCTTCAACTACTGCCCTCATTTATAGTTGTATGAAGCTGAGGAAAGATGAAGGGTATCCTACAGAGAACTTCTTCAAATCCTTTAAGCAGAATTTCAAGCAGGGTACACTGCTTGGACTTATTTATATCTTTGCAGGGGCATTGATAGGTTTGGGACTTATATTCTGGAATCATTCGACAATCCCCGGCGCAAAACTTGCATGGGCAGTTGTACTTTGTATAGGTATTCTTTACTTTATATCGATACTATATGTATTTGCGATACAGTCAAGATTTATAAATCCGATCAAGGATACAATACGTTATTCTATCCTTATGGCATTCACAAACTTTAAGGAGACTGTATTTATAGCGCTTATAGTTATAGGCCTTGTATTCGCAAATCTGTTTTCTATGATCGTTGTAACCTTTGTAACGGTTAATATTGGCCTGGCAATCGTAATGTATCTGATCGCGATGCATTATGAAGAGGTGTTTAAAAAGTATATGCCTGAACCGGAAGCCCAGGAATCCTATCTCGATGTTTTGGAGAGAGAAGTGGAATCCGGTAAGAAGAAAAGAAGATACAGATAGATATCTATATAGAAAATCATCACAGACAGTTAAACAGTTTTATAATCGGAGAAGAAAATGCAGTTAGGACTAAGACTCCATGATGCCAGGAAATTACCGCTTTCAGAGAGCTTACGTGACGTCAAGGCTCAGGGCTTTAGTTGCGTTCATCTGGCATTATCTAAGATTGAAGGTCAGACATCTGATATAGATGCGCTGACACCGGGATACGCTATGTATCTCAGACATGAATTCGAAATTGCAGGACTGGACATAGCGGTCCTTGGAAATTATCTGAATCTTGCACATCCTGACAAGGATAAGCTGAAAGAAATCCAGAGAAAATATATGGCTCATCTGAGATTTGCTTCACTTCTCGGATGCAGCGTGGTAGGTACTGAGACCGGCGCGCCAAATCCAACCTACAGCTATGACAAGGAAAGCTGCCATAGCAGAGAAGCGCTGGAGATTTTTATTGAAAATGTTAAACCGGTTGTTGAATACGCTGAGAAATGCGGCGTTATTCTGGCTATCGAGCCGGTTTACAAGCATATTGTTTATAATCCAGAAAGGGCGCGGGAGGTCCTTGACCGTATAGCATCGCCTAATCTACAGATTATTTTTGATCCGGTCAATCTGCTTCATCCGGATAATCTTGATAGAAGGGATGAGGTTATCAGCGAGGC
>DOVL01000208.1:0-3256 GCA_003520105.1 Lachnospiraceae bacterium
AATCCGTCAGCATTCCGATGAAATTTCCGAGAAGTCCGAGATTTCCGAGGGAGCGCATCTGCTCTTCCATGCCGTCCTTCGTATCAAGGAACCACCATGCAGCGCCGAGCTGCATTTTGCCGGGCATTTCATCGGACTGGAAAGCTCCGATGCAGGTGGCAAGTTGGTTGAAATCATTGTGGTCGAGCGAGAAAACAATGGTCTTGGGAAGCTCTCCGGTTTTGTCAAGCTCAGAGAAAAGCTCGGCAATCTCGTCATAGCAATTGCTCTTTGCAATCATGTCATAGCCGGTATCGGGTCCCTCAAGCCTGAACATTCTTTCATTAACGTTCCTACTGCAGGAGTAATGGATTTCCATTGCGATGTTTTCTTTATGGTATTTCTTTGCTAGGAAAAGCAGCAGTTTGGTCTGGTATATCTCTGCTTCGAACATATCCACGGGTTCGCCTGCAAGTGCCTTTTTGAGTGCCGTATCAGCCTCCTCGTCGGAGCCGGGCCTGAAAGGAATGTAGTCAAGACCGTGATCGGAAGCCTTGCAGCCGTGAGCCTTGAAGAAATCTATGCGCTCACCGAGTGCTTCGCAGACCTCCTTTGTCGTTTCAAGGCTTTTTCTTCCAGTACATTCCGCAAGCTTTTTAATGTAGTCCGAAAAGCCTGCTTTTGTTATATTTATTGCTTTATCGGGACGGAACGAAGGACAGACCTTAAAGCCGAGATCTTCTTGGGCAAGCTTTTCATGCCAGATAAGATCGTCAACCGGATCGTCCGTGGTTCCTATGTATGCGACCTTTGATTTACGGATTATGCCGCGAACCGAAAGCTCCGGATCGTTCTTTAACATATCGCAGGTCTTGTCCCAGATTTCTTTTGCATTTTCTTCTGTAAGAGGGGTATTGATTCCAAAATATTTTTTAAGCTCGAGATTGGACCAGTGATACATCGGATTTCCGATTGCCATCTCAAGAGCCTTTGCAAACTCCAAAAATTTTTCAAACGCGGGAGCATCACCGGTGATCTTATCCTCAGGCACTCCGTTCGAGCGCATCACGCGCCATTTGTAATGATCGCCAAAATAACTTCCGTCGGGATTTTTTCCTCCCAGCCAGATCTGCGCTATGTTATCGTACCGGCGATCCTCATATATCTCCTGAGGAGAAATATGACAGTGATAATCTATTATCGGAAGGTCTTCTGCATAATCATGGAACAGATGCTTTGCAGTATCATTGTAAAGGCAGAAGTCCTTATCAAGAAAAGTTTTCATGCTTTTTGTTGCTCCTTCATTTTGTAAAATGCAACGCGCATGTTGTAAGCGCTTACATTTTCATTATATTACTATCCTTGTAAGATGTCAACAAAAAAAATCTATTTTGTTGTCTCTCTTTGGATAAGATTACAAGAAATCATGAGTTTGTTGCTGAGCCTGTAGCCGTCGTCATTCAGATTATGCATGATCCTCTCCACAGTATCATGGCAGATCTCGGGAGTGTGGTTGTCTATGCTGCTTATTTCCGGTGTACTCGAAATCGCAAGTATGGAATTGTTATATCCCACTATTTCAATATCATCGGGAATCGAAAGCCCGGCAGAAACTGCGTATTTCACAGCACCCACGGCAATATTGTCATTTGCCGCAATGATTCCGTCGGGTCTGTCTTTTAAATCAGCCAGACTCTTTTTAACAGCATGTATGTCGTTTTCCACATAAACGACATTTGCGGTAAGGCCCGCGCCCTCCACCGCCTTTTCATAGCCTTTTTTCTTTTTGTTTGAACTGTAGCTGTGAGAATCAGTCAGAAACAATATGTTTCTGCGTCCTCTGCCGATAAGCCCGGCGGTCACATCGTTCACAGCGGATTCATCATCGCATACCGATGCATAGATATTGTCACCGCTTACATTTCCGTTTACGATGAACACCGGCACCTTCTTTGCGGCCTCTCTGATGTAGTCGGTAGCAAAGGTATCGATTCCGTTGCCGGCATATGTAGAGCCTACCAGTATCAGAGTGTCAATGTGCTTAGAAAGAAGCATCTCGCATTTTGACTGTTTACCGCTGAGTTCAAAGCCGCTGCAGCTCAGTATGCAGTCATAGCCGTACCTTTTAAGCTCCTTTTCCAGGCAGTCCACAGCTGTCGACATGTAATGATCATTCAGCGTAGGCACCAGGATTCCGACAGTATGCATAGTGTTCAGGCCAAGCCCCTGAGCGAAAACATTGGGCGTGTAGCCCACATCTTCTATCACTTTTAAAACCTTTGCCCTGGTAGATTCCGAAACCTTGTCGGAACCGTTTACGACACGTGACACCGTCGCAATGGATACATTCGCTATTCCGGCTATGTCATAAATATTTAAGGCATCTTTTTTCAAGAACGGATCTCCTTTACTATCTGTGCCGCCTCGGAAACTTTTTTCTTTATTTCGTCAAATGCTCCGGCTTTGATCATATCGCCCTTTACCATCCATGAACCGCCGCAGCAGAATATTTTGTCAGATTCAAGATATTCTCTCACATTCTGGGCGCTGATGCCGCCTGTGGGCATGAATTTAAGTGCCGTAAGAGCTGCGCCTATAGCCTTTATCATCTTAAGACCTCCCGCATTTTCTGCCGGGAAGAATTTTACTCTTGTAAGTCCCGCCTTCAGCGCCTGTATCATTTCGCTGGCGGTCTGTGTACCGGGACAGACAGGTATGTCTTTTGAAATGCAGTAATCCACGATTTCTTTGTCAAAGCCGGGAGACACAATGAACTTTGCTCCCGCGCCAACTGCACGGTCTACCTGATCGATCGTAAGTACAGTGCCCGCTCCGACAAGCATATCGGGAAATTTTTCCGCCATTATCCTTATTGATTCTTCTGCGGCTGCGGTTCTGAAAGTAACCTCGGCTGCCGGAAGTCCTCCTTCCATCAGAGCTTTTCCGAGAGGCTCCGCATCCTTTGCGTCATTTAACACTACAACGGGGATAATACCCACTTCTTCAAATTTTTTAAAAACAGCATCCGTATTTGCACTCATGTCTAACTCCGTTTTCCCCGTCCGGCTTTTACACCGGACAGGTTATTTTATTTTTGGTGGAAGAATTATCGTTTTACTCTTGCTCCGGCGCCTCCCATTATTGCCTCAACTTCCTCTTTTGAAGCCATTGAAGTATCGCCGGGTGTTGTCATGGCAAGTGCCCCGTGAGCAGCGCCGTAATTAACGGCTTTCTCGGCATCGCCTGTTGTCATCAGACCGTATACAAGGCCGGATGC
>DOVL01000208.1:3396-6260 GCA_003520105.1 Lachnospiraceae bacterium
ATTGCCTTCCAGTCGTTAACGGTTGCGGTCCTTACAGTACGAAGAGTTGTAGCAACTGCCTTGAAATTCGGATAGGTCTTTGCGGCCTCTCCTATCATTTTCTTGTATCCGTCAAGATTGAGTTCTTTAAGATTTTCGTCATTGCCTTCGATTTTGAAACCGAGGCAGGCTGTGAAGTCCTCTTCGTTTCCGATCATAACGTCAACATATTTTGCGACTTCCTTATTAACCTCCTGAGCCTTTGCAAGACCTCCTATCGCGCTCCACATTGAAGGACGGTAGTTCAGGTCGTATGAAACAATGGTTCCGTATTTCTTTGCTGCCTTGCATGCGGCGATGACCGTTTCGCAGGACTGCTCGGAAAGTGCGGCATAGATACCGCCTGTATGAAGCCATCTTACTCCCAGTTCTCCAAATATATATTCAAAATCAAAATCCTCTGCTGTCGCCTGGGATATAGCTGTATTGGCTCTGTCTGAACAGTTAACCGCACCTCTTATACCAAAGCCTCTCTCAGTAAAGTTTAGACCATTACGGCAAAGCTTTCCTATACCATCAGTCTTCTTAAAGCTGATGAGCTCTGTATCTACGCCACCCTGCTCTATCAAATCCTTGATAAGTCTTCCTATCTCATTATCTGCAATAGCAGTTATAATTCCTGTATTCATTCCAAAGCATTTATGAAGGGCGCGTGCTACATTATACTCCCCGCCTCCTTCCCATACCTGGAAATGTCTGGCTGTTCTTATTCTTCCCTCTCCCGGATCAAATCTCAGCATCACCTCTCCAAGGCTGAGCATATCGTATTTACATTCTTCTTTAGGTCTTAATTCTAATTTCATTTCACTATCCTTTTATAAATCTTTAATAATCTATCTTTTGCCACTATATGATTTAAGGAAACCGCTATCTGTTTATCAACTCTGCCGCTTCTCTTACAAGCTTCTCGATTTCATCGAACTTCCCTGAACTGATAAGATCCTTCTTAACCATCCAGCTTCCACCGCAGGCAACTATCTTATCAAAGGCAAGATACTGTTTTACATTATCAGCATTTATTCCGCCTGTTGGCATAAAAGAAAGCTTTGTGTAAGCAGAAGCTATAGCCTTAATCATTCCCAGCCCACCTGCCGGTTCAGCCGGAAAGAACTTTACAAAATCCAGTCCAAGTCCCATCGCCTGCTGCATCTCACCCGGAGTCATTGTTCCCGGCACATAAGGAAATCCTTTTTGAATTGCGTACTTAACCAGTTCAGGATCAAAGCCCGGACTGACTATGAATTCAGATCCTGCTTCCATGGCTTTGTCAAACTGTTCTATACTTATAACAGTTCCAGCTCCTACCAGCAGTTCAGGGAATTCCTTTTTCATGAGCCTGATAGCTCCTGCGGCCGCCTCTGTTCTAAATGTTACTTCAGCTGCCGGAAGTCCTCCCTTTATAAGTGCCTCAGCAAGTGGTAGTGCGTCCTTTTCATCATCTATTACAACTACCGGAATAATACCTACATCATGTAACTTATTCTTTATATCATCAAACATTATCCTTAATCCTTTTCTCACATATACATAGCGTATATTTACTTATGTATTCAAAATCTAAAATAATTAACTGCATTGTTATAGCAGATATCTTCTATCATTTTGCCCAGGAATTCCATATCACATGGATACTCTCCTCTTTCCACGGCAGAGCCAACCATGTTGCATAGAATCCTTCTAAAATACTCATGTCTCGGAAATGACAGGAAGCTTCTTGAATCAGTTAACATACCAACAAAGGTTGATATCAGCCCCATATCAGACAGAGCCTGCAGCTGCTGCTCCATACCCGTCTTATGGTCATTAAACCACCATGCACTTCCCAGCTGAACCTTACCCTTTATTCCTTCTCTATTACCCTGATAATTTCCTGCCATGGTCATAAGCATGGCAGCATCCTTAGGATTAAGATAATAGAGAATAGTACGCGGAAGAAGATCTTCTCTATCCATACTGTTTAGTAGTCCCGACAGCTGAGGTGCATAATTAAAATCATTTATGCTGTCATACCCTGTATCCGCTCCAAGTATCTTAAACATTCTGTCGGAATTATTACGGATAGCACCTATGTGGAGCTGCATAGCCATACCTTCCTTAGCATACAGTTTACCCAGCTCACCAAGTATATAACCCTTAAATCCGGCAGCTTCATCGGATGATAAAGAACATACCGGGCATCCATCTAGGTCTGAACTGTCATCACGTCGTTTTCTGAATATCCTGTTTGCCTCGTCCCTGTCTATAGCCCTGTAAAAATCAGACTCAAGACTATGATCCGTTACCCGGCAGCCATTTTCTATAAAATACTTAAGTCTCTTCTCAAGTGCTTCAAGCAGACTATCAACGTCTGTTATATCTACCCCTGATACCTCTGACAGCTTATTTATATAGCTGTTAAATGTATCCTTCTCGATATCCAGTACACCGCCCGGTCTGAAGGACGGTCTTACGCTTATATCCTCAACTTCTTCTTTTATCAGCTTATGCCATTTAAGATCATCCACCGGATCATCGGTTGTACATAGCACCTTAACCTTCTGCATTCTGAGAAGGTTTCTAGTGGAATACTCTTTCTTCTGAAGAAGTGCATTACATCTGTTCCATATATCTTCGCAGGAATCCGGACTCAGGGCATCATCAATATCAAAATATCGCTTAAGTTCAAGATGTGTCCAGTGATAGAGAGGATTTCCAAAAGAGTTCTGCACTGTATCTGCATAAGCAGCAAACCTCTCATAATCCAGTTCACTTTCACTATTATTTCTTCCGGTAACCAGTTCTTCAGGATAACCCATTGCACGCATGGCACGCCATTTGTAATGATC
>DOVL01000185.1:0-349 GCA_003520105.1 Lachnospiraceae bacterium
TTGCCATGTAACCACCGACAACAACGTAAACACCTGTAAGAAGCGCCATAACGATGATACATATCTTGTAGTCAACATCGAAGGCCATTCCGAAAAGTCTTGAAAGACCGTTATAAACACCTGCCGTATATGGAACAAGGAATACGAAAGCAATGATTGAACCCGTAAGTCTGAGCGCCTTGGAATCAAATCTCTTACCGAAATATTCCGGCATAGTTCTTGCATCGAGCGCCTGAGTCATGATTCTTGTTCTTCTACCGAGAACAAGCCATGCGAGAAGGCTTCCGATAAATGCATTTCCGATACCGATCCAGGTTGATGAAAGACCATATTTCCAACCAAACTGTCC
>DOVL01000185.1:511-3697 GCA_003520105.1 Lachnospiraceae bacterium
TTGCCTTCTTTCTGGAATAAAATCCAACGCCGATCATGACGCTGAAAAACACAACGAGTAACGCGATTTTGATTGCCATTTTTTCATACCCCTTACACTTTTTCTTAATTGGCACTTCGCCGCGCTTTATCGCACTAAAGCACCAAAGTGTATTCTAACTTCACCGGGTCTTTTTGTCAACAGCAAAAATACGTTTTCTTCCGCCCTTCTTCTTCCCTTACTTAAATTAGCACCACATTTACGATAATCCAATTATTACTATCATTCAAAAATATCTTCGTACTTTATTCTTCTCTTCCTATCTTTTGTCGGGTCAACCATTACATTTGGTGAACTTGGCTTGTCAAGCGAAATGTTTGTATCATCAACCTTTTTTATCCAAAATGATGGTTTTCCATCTGGATCAGGACAATTTCCGTTCCAACCTATAAACTTTGATTCATACACATCAACAGCAGCACCGTAGGTTACAGTCATCCACCCTATAAAATAATCTTCTACCCTGCTTCCGGAATAGATATAATGTTCTTCATAATCCTCATAATCATCATCAGTTATAGGGTTGCCTTCAATGGGTTCACCATTTTCATCCAATGCAGCCTCAGTAACATTTATTCCATCTTTTAATCTACGCCCTTTAACCACTTCTTTTATAGCAATAGTCTCACCGTCAAAATTATTTCCCGTGGAATCGGTATAGACAACAAATTTATAATCTGTATCAATAACATATTCAACAGCTTCACTTCCAGATATTATCTCTTCATCAGACATACGAGCAATATCTCCCCACGTGAGTTTTGTATCATAAATTGTTACAACATCATCATGGAAATAATAAATTCCCTCTGGGCAATCGTTCTTTGATGGCACTTTGGTACTCTCTTTCTTATTTTCACCATTGTCCTTTCCTTCATTAAGATACATAAGGCACGGCTGATGAGTCTTAATATAATCGCTAAGCGCCATAGACTCCGCTTTATTATCACTAGCGTCTATGAAACCGCTCTCTGTCACACCTGATCCTCCAAACAGATCAACAGAAGTCGTTCTTCCGCTGAGACCGTTACCGCCACTGCTGTCGTTGCTGCTTCCGCAACCTGTAAGCATCATTCCCATGCACATTACTGCACATATAGCTTTTGATATTTTGTTCCTCATTCCAGATACTGTTTTCTTCATAATTTTTTTCCTTCCTTTTCCATTATTTTTGTAAATCTTTGTATCTTTTTATTGTGAACAAACCCACATCATTTTAGCACCCTGTTGTGTCAATGTCCACATTATGTACTTTTTGTTTTTTCCTCCTTCTGGTGTTAAGACACATGAAAGTTTTAATCGGTTTTATTATTTAGAAAAAATTTTAAAGATTTTTTTAGAGTATAAAGCAATAGATTGTTGCGCCGCGCAACACCTTGTTGCTCTCGTCACAAAAGTTTCACAGAATCCGCTGAAATACGGTTGATTTTAGTATTGCGAATATACCAAGAAAGCATTACAATAAAATCAAATGAAGTCGTTGATTTCATTGGGCTGGTCGAAAGACCCAGGTCCATCTACGGCGGGGAAGTTCCCCGCCATTTTTATTCATTAGGGAGACTATACTTGAAAGAACTTAGCGTTTTCATCGATGAATCAGGTGATTTTGGCGAATACGATACCAGATCGCCGTATTATATCATCACTATGATATTTCATGATCAAGATAACAACATAGACGAAGCCATTATTAATCTAAATCGAGAATTGTCTTTTTTAGGTCTTGATGATATCTGTATTCATACCGGACCAATCATTCGCAAGGAAGAGTTCTATGAAGAAATGAGCATTATTGAGAGACGACGTATATTTAATAAAATGATTGCGTTTATACGTCAGATTAATATACGTTTCAAAAGCTTTTACATAGAGAAAAAACATATGCTTGACGTTGTTGATGCTACCGGAAAGCTTTCTAAGCAAATCTCTCAGTTCATACGTGATAATTATGCGATCTTTCTGAGCTATGATGATGTTAAGATTTATACTGAATAATAATCTATTATCAAAATCCGACTTACTCTTTTTCGGAAACACTCGTGATTTACGAAAAAACTACTTAAAACAATTAAAAAACAAAGAGTGGATCTAATATTTTATAAACAAAAAGGATCGGTGCGTGCTCGCCAAAAAACGAGTTCTCACCGATCCTTTTATTTGTATTCTATTCTGCTTCAGCGTTCTTCAGCTCTTCCAGTTTAGTAACCGCTTCGTCATAGCTGTATAAATAATCATGATCCTCACCCTCAGAGTTTTCAGAGCTATAACTTGAGTAGTTTTCAAAGAGGAGATCTCCATAATCAGTCCTCCACTCTTCATCAATCGCAGTGTACGTTGCTTCATCAGTATTATTATCATCGACCAAATATGTATGACTATAAGCCGATTCATCACCGGCTTTTTCTTCAGGATATCTTGTGCCATGACAAATCTCCTGTTCCTTCGTCTCATTCGTCATATAATCATATCCTATTTTTTTAGTCACATAATCTGTTTCGCTGGTTCCATGGGTTGGAATATAATCCCAGTACACAGATTCCTTCGATTTAGATGCATATACCCTATTTCTCTGTCCACTGCCGGCGCTTTCATTATACTGGCCCTTACTAACAAGAATAGCCTTTCCATCCTTCATAGTATATACGCTGATTTCAGCTGAAGGCTCCCACTCCCAATCAGGATTTGTTGATGTTATAAATAGAAGTTCAGGTGTCCGATCACCAAATACATCATATATAACTACAGTCTTTTCAGGTTCCCTTCCAAATTGCCCTGTTGATACCTCGTGAGCTTGTATAGCCGCACTGTTTGCCTCCAAAAGCCCTGCATATGCTTCTGCGTAAGCAGGATCAATCGTCTGTGCAGCCTCTGTAGTAACTTCCGTTGTGGCTTCTGTTGTTGTTTCCGTTGTATCAGCAGATATTTCTTCAGTAATCGCCTCTGATGTATCACCTGTCGTTATTTCCGAGCTATCCTCAGTTGTGACAATCACAGTCTCCAGTGTTGTAGTATTATCGACAACAGTCTCTGGCTTGTCATCATCCTTTTTGTTTGCAAGTATCACTGCAGCGATCGTTCCTCCGACTACTGCAGCCGCTGCAATTCCGAGAATGACCTTACCGGCAGCCGTCTTTAAAAATGCTTTTT
>DOVL01000185.1:3739-5779 GCA_003520105.1 Lachnospiraceae bacterium
TTAACCGCGTTCTTTCCAACCGTACCCTGTGACGCAGCCCCAACGCCTGAAGAACCAGCTGCAGTTCCCGCAGCGCCATTCCCGACGGAGCCACCATATACCGAGCCAACAGTGCCACCTACTGCGCCGCCACTTGCTGCAGCACCACCTGACATAACTGCAACTGGCGCAGCATATGAATTGACAGCCTGCTTCTTGATAAGGAACAGAAGAAGTGCAAGTGCAGAGATGCCCTTGAAGTTGTAGCCTCTCTTCTGCATATCTTCGGCTCTGAGCTTGATATTCTTTCTTCCGTAATTCAGCCTCGACTTAACCGTTCCCTCCGAACAGCCAAGAGCCTCAGCTATCTCCTTCACGCTAAGCTCTTCTATGTAATACATCATGATGCACATACGCTGTTCATCCGACAGAGCTTCAATCATCTCTCTGACGATATTCTTCTCTTCCTGCTCTGTGTACGCCAGCTCAGGCTGATTTAATTCATAGCTGTCCTCAACATCAAAGGACATCTCCGACCCATCATCTCCCTCAGCAGCGAGGTCAGTAAAAGGCATCGGCTGATTCTTTCTCAGCTCATTCAGTGCTGTATTTGCAACGATCTTACTTGACCAAGCCGAGAAGTTCGCCGGATCATCCAGAGACGGAAGGTATTTCCATATCTTTATATAAGCCTCCTGCAGAACATCCTCTGCCGCCGTATCGTTCTTCATGTATTTCTTTGCAATAAACAGTTTATTATAATATGTGATATTGTAAATCTCCTTAAAGGCCTCTTCGTCGCCGTTCATGGCTCTTTTCACGTATTCAATATCAAGCACCGTTTTCTCGTTCATTTTTCCTCACCTTTCCGTTTTAGTTCAGTTTACCGGTTCATCCATCCGGACATATGTATCCGGTTAATAATGCCAATCCCTCTTGCCGGCCGCCTCATTATCATCCGATAAAACCTGTCTCTCCTGTGAGAGTATCGACTGATATATATTTCTGTACATCTGCTCTTTCTGACTTATGTCAACCACACCTCTGTCCCTCTCTCTGAGAACCAGAGTTGCAAATATATCCATTATATCTATGCAAGCTTTCGGCGGATCCATATGATCATCTCCCTCCGTTTTTTCTTCATGGAAATAGATAACTGATCCGCACCGATACAGTAAAATATATCACCACCTCATGCGTATGTCCACAATATCCAATCCCCTGAGAACCGTATCCGGATAGTAACCTGACGCTCCTCGTCATGTCTGATCTCCTGTTTCACTGTATAGACACATCAAATCATGATATGGTTTTATATAAAATAAAAAATGGTCGAAACCTCGAGTCCTTTGAAATCCCCGAAGTTTCGACCACATATTCTTATTGTTTTTTTATTTATTCTAAATCGTAGAACGCTTTCTACAAAACCTTCTTCCCCGTAACAGCTTCGAAATTATACTTTACGATACCCAGATCAACCTTCGCGAAAGGTCCTTTCCTGGCAGTTATTGTTACATCTTCGCCATCTAGGTTTACATAAAATTTCTGCTGATTGAGAGCGGTAGGCGCCATCATTGCAGCCTTCATTCCATTTCTAAACCACTTAGGCATCTCCTCTTCCGGAACATTGCACAGCTTACTTACCGGCTTTGACTTGTGCTTAACGCCCGCAGTCTCTCCATAGCCAAATGCTATAACGCACACAATCTTCTCGCCCTTCTCAGCGTCGGCCTTGCATTTACCCTTGCCATAGGAACCGCCGACCCAGCAGGTATTCAGGCCTAACTCCTGAGCCTTAAGAACCATCTTCTGTCCATAATATCCACACTTTTCATCCAGATCATCCAGTCCCTTATCTCCGACAAGAGCTATATAATTATTTGCATTCTTGAACCTTCCGTAATGAGCCAGAAGTGTCTTGAAGCATTCCGGATCATCATAGATTACCTGAAACTTAAGCCCGGTCTCCTTGTTGATCTCTTCTGCCAATTCATCCAGAACGGCACGCGCCTCTTCATCTATCGGCATGTCCTTAAACTGTCTTACACTATGTCTCTCTTT
>DOVL01000185.1:5904-7989 GCA_003520105.1 Lachnospiraceae bacterium
TTTCGGATCAATTCTCCGTTTTAAATATTATTCCGAACCGATTCTCCATTTTAACCACTGTCCGGCATCAGCTTTCCTTTTTTACATATCTGGATCAGCATATCATATTTTACACCTGCCTCACGGTTAAACTCCCATTCCAGAGTCCGTTCAATAGGGCTGTAATTATCTCTGACATTCAGTATGCACTGGTGAGCGCCCTCAACCGGGCTTTCCGGCATATATTCATTTCCGAAGATCACAGCCTTAGAAGCATTTCTATAAAGCACGCTGTTTATGATCGGAATGATCCGGTTGTTCATATCATGAATCCGTCTGCCGGCCTCCTCTTCCAAACTTTTAGCATCCGGAATGATATCCGCAAGACTGCTGATAACTGATCTGATAAAGAAAGAAAGCATAGAGAACAGCTGACTGTGTACTCCCGAACAGACCAGAACATCGACCTTTTCTCTCTGAAAGCGCTCCGGTAATTCTTCTTCATTTTTATTCATGCGCCTCATCAATTCTGCTTTACTTTGAACCATACTTTTCAGCAGCTCTTCTTCGCTTTGAATCATACTCTCCGACAGCCTGTCAAGTTCAGCCATCAAACGTTCTCTAAAACCATCATATGTCAGATTTCGTCCCGTAGTCCTTGCATAGTTTAGTAAGCCTTCGCAGAGCCTCTCCATATCCTCCTCGGATATGCCGGTAAGCGAAGTCTCTACGCACTCAACTTTCGCCCGTTCCTTCTCCGGAATAAGCTTTACCGCAGCATTCATCGCTTCACTATCCACATCCAGAAGGACCACCATGTCCAACGCCTCGGTTAGTCTTGCGAGATCGATATCATTACATCTTCCCGCACCGACTATCATAACGCTTTCAGGATTCATATCCAGGATCATCTCCGAAAGCTGCGTGCGATATTTTGCCCAATCCTCCCGGGCATGCTTCATTATAAACTTGTCCTTGATCTGCTCATATACACTCATAAATCTTCACCGCAACCGATCCACGGTTTTTACAATAAAGCCACCTTAAAGCACATATGATTATAATTGATTTTTATCATATTTTCACCATATTTCTGACATCCGAATGACAGCAAGAAAAATATGCTCTCTTTTTCTGTGTTTAGCTATGGCTCTCAGTATGGCTTCTTGCGGAAAAAGTGATAAATCCAAAGACGATAAAGAACAGATTACTACAGAAGCTTCAACCGAAACGGACACTCCACAAAAAAAACTACGGCCGCCCATATCGGGCGGCCGCTTATTTTTCATATCCAATCACATATTTCTCGTTATATATTTATCACATATCCGAGCATATGCACGTATAAAACTATTTTGAAACAGTACCCTCTGCAACAGGTATTCCGTTAACTGTCATATCATCCGTAAGCTCGATAACCAGACATTTTCTTCCGTCAATAACACGCGTATCAATGATATCCGTATGCTTGGTATTTACTCTGAGCACCATATTTGAATTTCTGACTTCGATATTTCTGACAGGTGCAACGTTATCAGCAAAGAGCTTCTCGTCGATCTTAACCATCGGAGCCGCTTCTCTTCTGCCTGTACCGCTGACCTCCATGGTTTCATCAACTATCTCCGAATCGATCTGTCTGTCACGGATCTTCTTCATATCAAACTGCTCGTCATATTTTTTATCGAAACGATTCAGTCTTTCATCCGAAACTCCACTCTTCTCAAATACATTTCTCATTGTATTTTTATCCAGGAAAACTGTCTCGCCCACCGCTTCGTTCTTCTTGTCTCTGATGGTTTCTCTGAGATTCTCCTGAATTGAAAGTATGGTTTCAAAATTCGATTCCTCTCCCAGCACATCTGTCACGAGTTCGGTAAAGCCGTCCTTCTGCTGTTTTGCCGGAAGCGTCATCGTTACATCCAGTACATTACTGAGTAACGCATCCTGCATATAGTCAGTCCTTCTGCTCGAATACAGTACAGCATTATCATCTGCACTTCTCTCATTAAACTCCGGAAAGAGAAATCCATTCTCCGGAAGTTCAACCGCAAAGATCTGCTTCAGCGTATGAATCTCTCCGACAGTATCATCAAAGCCCAGTCCCGG
>DOVL01000185.1:8121-9031 GCA_003520105.1 Lachnospiraceae bacterium
TCCGAGGTTGTTCCCGGCACATCATATGCCTGATATATCAGAAGTATCAGATAGTTTCCGACATAATTATAGTTCTCGATTACCTTGTCATAAAATGAATCCAGCAGAGCTTCATCCTTAAGCTCAGTATCTCTGAGCAGCTTCAGAAGCCCTTTACCTCTTTCTTTTCCCAGGTCTTTGCTGCCGTCATCCTTGCTGACAAACGAGGCATCCACAAGATTTTTGCCCGGTGTGCCCGAAAGAGTTTTTCTGAATATCTCCAAATATTTATACATCTCCTCTTCAGGAATGTTGTAGAACATCTCGTTAAAGGTTTTAACCTTCTTCTTTTCACCGTCGACATAGCATCCCGCAAGTGTAAGTATTCCGCAGTCCTGAATCGTATCAAACAGTGATTTGATCTCGTTGATTTCTTTCTTAGTCAAATTCCAGCCCTCCACCTTATCAGCGTTATTTACAATATCTCATTTTAATCTTAATACTGTTTTTATTCAACCAAAAAAACCGGCCGCTGACCGCGACCGGTTTCTCACTTCCATTATTGCTTTCCCATAGCCTTTGCCTGTTTTTTCTTTATATTATCAAGCTTCTGCTTTTTCAGTTTATTTGTATAATCCTTGGTTTCCTGCGTTACCTTGATATCCTTCTCCGTTTCCTTCTTGGCAGCTGCTTCTTTTTTATTTGCAATCTTCATATTGTTAAGCACTGCAACCTTTCTCAGAACATTTCCTGTAGATAGCTTCTTCTTAAGCTCCTGAGGTGACAGATTCTGCATACCGGTAGCCAAAACTGCTTCCTTAACGCTTTCTGTGAGTTCCTTCTTACGCGTATCATTATTGAGATTCTCTATCATCGGATTATCAACACGGTATTTTGTATAGGACTGGATCATCTTATACTGAAGATATTC
>DOVL01000035.1 GCA_003520105.1 Lachnospiraceae bacterium
TCCTTATATGATTTTGTGATAAATGTTTTCCGCATAATCAAAAACATTATATAATAAAACGGCCTAAAAAACAATTAAAATTGTGTGTTATATCATATTATTTGCGCAATCGGTTTACCATCAAAGTATATATAAAAAACCATGTAGCACAAAAAAAATAACATGGTTTGTTTTGTCGAAAATATAGTAAAAGGAGGCGGCTCTTTTGCCGCCTCCAAAGATATTTATTCATTTAGCTGTATAATTTATGTGATTATGCGCTGTAGATCTTCTCTGTAACAGTCTTTGATTCGCCCGGAGCAAGCTCCATGTAACCTGACTCTGACTGAGAGAGCGGAAGGTTCGGAGCATCGATGATCCAGCTCATCGGTTCAGGACAGAAGTAACCCTTGTCACCATGATCGTTCCAGATGATCCAGAACTTGAAATCCTTGCATACTTCGTAGCGGATCTGCTTGTTGGTAGCTGTATCTGTAGCAATCACTCCATAGAATGGCTTGCCGTCAGCGGAACCTTCTTCCATAAAATACATATCATTATCGATATCCTGACCTACAGGGATAGTTGAACCTGACAGGTAAAGCTTGTCGTAATTGTTCTGAGGCTTGAAGTCGCAGGTTGGTATGCACTGCTTGTTCAGTTCAACCTTGTCTCCGATAGGAACATAGAGACGAACATCCTCAGGCTTTCCGCCTTCGATGAAAGGTCCCTTCATGGCAGTATGATTACATACTCCGTAAGGAAGCTGTCTGTCTGAGAGATTGGTCATTGTAAAGCTGTAAGCCATTCCTTCGTCTGACAGGCTGAAGGTGTATTCAGCCTTGAAGCTTACAGGGAAGGTTGAGAAGAAAGGATCCTTCTCATCATAAATATATTCAGTCTTCGCGATTGCAGCGGTATCTGTAGTTTCAGCAGCTACGATGTTGTGCTCTCTGAGATGAAGGAAACCGTGAAGATGATTGCCGAGAGGATCGTTGCATGGGAACTGATATGTATAGTCTGAAACCTTCAGGACTCCGCCTGCGAGACGGTTCGGAAGATAGAGGGTTGGGAAACCGTAAACCTCTGCATTCTTCTTATAATCATCCGCTGTGAAATCAGGATTGTTTCTGAAGAAATCAATCTTGTTTTCAGTGTCCTGCATTCTCTGGATATTACTGCCGTTAAAAGCAGCGATGGTAGCGGTGTATTTTCCACAGGTTAGTTCGACTGTCTGCTTGCCGCAAAAATCTTTGATCTCAGCTGAAATACTCATACAATTCATCCTCCGTGAATTTTTAATATAACGATTTCTATATAACCATAGTGGTTTATGGTGCAATTATATTATCATAGTTTTTTTGCTCAGTCTATATGGAAAAATCTACTTTAAAAAAGAAAATTTGCAAAAAAATATCTTTTCATATAAAATATGCGTTGTAGTTTTTTTCACGTGGGTTCAGAAACAAAGCATAGTTCTTTGCAGGAGGCTACATGGAGGAAGAGAAGAAGGGTACGGATTATTCTTCCGAGAGAGAAGAGATCCGTAAGAAATACGATAAGAAATCCAAGAAAAAGAAGCATTTGTCTGCTTCTTCTGTTGTGATTATTGTGGCATTTCTTGTTGTCATAGTATTGCTGGTATTGCTGATAATACTGCTTTCAAATATTGATCTGTCCGGCAAGAAGAAGGACGACGATAAGGAAGCTGTAAATACAGAGGTAATAAGCAGCAGGGTGGAAAATCTGACCGGGGACAGCTCTGAAACCGATACAGAGACAAGCAGAGAGAACACCTATATTCCGGACGATGCTTCAGCTGAAGAGATCAGGTACGCCAATATTCATATGGGCGATACATGGTATAGCTGGGATCTGTACAGACCGATATGCAAGGATGTCGATGACGAATATTTTGAAGAGGTTTGTTTCATCGGCGACTCGAGAACTAAGGGACTTCTGGAGTATTCACAGCTTCCGAGATGGAGAGGCTTCTACAAGGTTGGTTCGACTGCGGCGGCTGCCTGCGTTGAGAACGAATACACACTTGACGGTGCATATTATACGAACATCCTGAATGTTATTGACAGGGTGGATTATGATATTTATTATGTTGGATACGGCACCAACGAGCTTGGTTATGGCAATGCGGATAAGTTCATTGAAGAGCTTAAGGTTGTAATTGATGAGATCAAGGAATACCATCCGGATGCGATAATCTATGTTGAAAATATCCTTCCGATGAGTCAGTCTTATTCTGACAATAATTACAGCTTCAGTAATTCACGTGCACTTAAATATAACGATGCGCTGAAGAGGATGTGTCAGGAATATGGCGACGTGATCTATCTGGATATTGCATCATGCATGAGGGATCCGGAGACCGGCGCGGCATTGTCGGATTATATCGGTGACGGACTGCATTATACACCTGAAGGCTGCAGGGAGATCCTGAAGTTTATCAGAGGTGCGGTTGTTGAGAAGAAGTAATTCATAAAATGTTTAATTTACATCGGATAATAAAAGTGATATTATCCTCGCTGAATTGTAAATAGATAAGAAAATTAGAAATAGAGAGGTTTGAAATATGAGAAAGAAAATAGCATTAATCGTAACACTTGTTTTATGTACAATGGGTATGGCAGCATGCGGCGACAAGAAGGATGATGATAAGAAGGATACCAAGACCGAAAGTACAGCAGCGGTTCAGGAGGATTTTTCTGTAAGCGAGCTGGCAGATAAGCTTAAGGCTGAGGGAAGCTTCACAGATCTTTCTCCGCTTGAAAGCAAGATCGCAGTTGAGAGACTTTACGGACTTGACAGCAGCAAGATCGAGGATTCTGCTTTCTATTCAAATTCAAATGCAACAGCAGAGGATGTTGCAGTCATCAAGGTTAATGATGAGTCTTATGTTGC
>DOVL01000272.1 GCA_003520105.1 Lachnospiraceae bacterium
TTACCCATGGTATCACCGACGATACGGGCACATTTTCTGTGCGGCTTGTCGGGACCATTGTTGAGTTCTATCATGGAGTAGAGTATCCTTCTCTGAACCGGCTTGAGACCGTCTCTTACATCAGGAAGGGCACGCGCAGCGATAACGCTCATCGCGTAATCTATATATGAGGTTTCCATGGTTTTCTTCAGGTCAACCTCACGTACCTCATCAAATATCTTGTCGTTATCCATTATTATCTCCTCAGTTTCCGGCTAAAACTGTCATTCCGGATTATAAATAAATATATTTACTGTTTGCCTGATCCATTAGATATCCAGATTTTTAACAAATCTTGCATTATCCTCGATGAACTTCTTTCTAGGTTCTACCTTATCACCCATAAGTGTGTTAAAGACAAGGTCAACCTCAGTTTCATCTTCACTTGCGATGGAAACTCGAAGAAGGATTCTCTTCTCAGGATCCATTGTGGTATCCCAGAGCTGCTCGGCATCCATCTCACCAAGACCTTTGTAACGCTGAACCTTGTTGTTCTGGTCACGTCCGACCTCATCTATGATACTTGCAAGCTCATCATCACTGTAGGCATACCAGAATTTCTTATTTTTCTCCAGTCTGTAAAGAGGTGGCTGTGCAAGATATACATGACCCTGTCTTATCAGTTCCGGCATATATCTGTAGAAGAATGTAAGGAGGAGGGTTGCTATATGAGCACCATCCACGTCGGCATCGGTCATGATGATTATCTTGTTATATTTCAGTTTTTCTATATCGAAGCTGTCAAGAATTCCTGTTCCGAAGGAAGTGATCATAGCCATGATCTCCGCATTTTCAAGAACATGATCCCTACGAGCTTTTTCAACATTAAGTATCTTACCTCGAAGAGGAAGAATAGCCTGAGTTTTACGATTACGAGCGGTCTTAGCCGAACCACCTGCGGAATCTCCCTCGACTATATAGATCTCGCATTCATCAGGGTTTCTGCTTGAACAATCGGCAAGCTTTCCCGGAAGAGCCATTGATTCCGAAAGACTTGATTTTCTGGCAACATCTCTCGCTTTTCTTGCTGCAAAACGTGCTCTCTGAGCATTTACAGCCTTTTCAACTATAACCTTTGCAATAGACGGATTCTGCTCAAGGAAATATACCATCTGCTCGGACATAACACTTTCAACAGCTGTACGTGCTTCTGCATTTCCGAGCTTCTGCTTGGTCTGTCCTTCAAACTGAGGTTCCTCAATCTTAACACTTATGATTGCTGTAAGACCTTCTCTTAAATCCTCACCCTGAAGATTCTCGTCCTTATCCTTGAGAATATTATTGTTTCTTGCATAATCATTGAAAACCTTGGTAAGTGCTGCTCTGAAGCCTGTCATATGCATACCGCCCTCAGGGGTAATGATATTATTTACAAAGCTGTAAACAGACTCGTTGTAGCCATCATTATGCTGAAGAGCAACCTCAACATTTATATTATTTTTTGTACCCTCACAATAGATAACCTTGTCATAAATGGCTGTTTTTCCTTTGTTCAGGTATTCTACGAACTGCTTGATACCGCCTTCGTAATGGAAGGTATGAGAAACAGGTTCCTCAGGGCGCAGATCGGTAAGGGTGATACGGAGATTCTTGGTCAGAAATGCAGTTTCTCTCAGTCTCACCTTAAGTGTATCGTAATCATATATTACATCGTCAAATATAGTAGCATCCGGCTTAAATGTAACTCTGGTTCCGGTCTTATCGGTATCTCCCACAACCTTAAGGTCATAGCAGATATTTCCTCTTTCGTATCTCTGCTGATAGATCTTACCATCTCTTGAAACCTGAACCTCAAGCCAGTCTGAAAGAGCATTTACGACAGAAGAACCAACACCGTGAAGACCACCGGAAACCTTGTATCCTCCACCGCCGAATTTACCTCCGGCATGAAGCACGGTAAATACAACCTCAACAGCAGGTCTCTGCATTTTAGGCTGTATTCCGACAGGGATACCTCTTCCGTTATCCTCAACTGTTATTGAATTATCCTGATTGATGAAAACATTGATCTCTGAACAGAAGCCTGCAAGAGCCTCATCAACCGAGTTATCAACAATCTCATAAACGAGATGATGAAGACCTCTTGAAGAGGTACTTCCGATATACATACCCGGTCTCTTTCTTACAGCTTCAAGTCCTTCAAGAACCTGTATCTGTTCGGCGCCGTAATTTCCTTCCTGTTCACTGGTCATATCTTTAATTTCTTCCACCTGGAACCTCCTAAATCTAACGATTACTAAATCTATTATATTGAATATATTTACTGTATATAACTAAGTATTTTACAAATCATATTGATGTGTAATATCAAAAATCTGTTTTACAGAGTGATATACTAAATGTTTTTGCTTACTGCTCTGCCATTTTCGATATAGTATATCTTGTCAATTGTGATTCTCTCCCTGATAAAATCGTCATATCCCGTACATGTTATGATTGTCTGTATATCCTTGATCGTATCAAGAAGAGCATCTCTTCTTCCACTGTCAAGCTCCGACATTACATCATCAAGTAGCAGTATCGGACTGTCATTTATGATTCTTCTTACCAGTTCGATCTCGGCAAGCTTCAGAGAAAGTGCTGCCGTTCTCTGCTGCCCCTGCGAACCATAAAGCCTGACATCCATATCATTTATCATGAATAAAATATCATCTCTGTGAGGACCGTATTGGGTACTTTCATACCTGCAGTCTGTGTCTCTCTTCTCCTTAAGGATATCACTGAACCTATCAGCATCTGCCGATTTGTTATAAACTATCCTTAAATCTTCGCTGCCCTTTGAAAGCTTTGAATGAATCTCTCTTACTATCTCGCTGAGCATCTCTATAAAATGCTCTCTTTCTCTGATAACTTTATTTCCGTAGGAAACAAGCTGATCATCCCAGATATCGAGAGTATCTATAAGACTTTTATTATAATAAATCTGCCTCAGGAGATTATTTCTCTGATTGAGAATCTTATTATAGTTGGACAGATTACTGTAATAAAGCCTGCTTAGCTGGCAAAGCTCCATGTCCATAAATCTTCTTCTCTCAACAGGTCCGTTTTTGATGATTGAAAGATCCTCCGGAGAGAAAAATATGATATTCAGGAGACCATAAAGCTCCGCAGAACGTCTGATAGGAACGCCATCTATGGCAACTCCCTTATTTTTGTTCTTCTTGATATGCATATCAATCCTGCGGGAAAGGTCCTTTTTACGCACAAAAAGCTTTATATGGGCTTCTTCCTGATCAAACCGGATTACTTCCTTGTCCCTGCTGCCTCTGTGTGATTTGGTTGTTGCAGCCATGTAGATTGCTTCAAGGATATTGGTCTTGCCCTGAGCATTCATTCCGTAAAGGATGTTTGTTCCTTTGCTGAACTTAATATCAAGAGTCCCATAATTTCTGTAATTATTTAATGCTAGCTGTTCTATGTACATTACTGTTTTACAATTATATGCTTGCCACTATATTCAACTGTATCTCCGGCAACAACCTTCTTGCCTCTTCGAAGATCAACTTCGCCGTTGACCTTTACTTCGCCGTTCTGAATAACGATCTTAGCTTCTATTCCGGATGAGACTAAACCTGTTGCCTTCAATAATTGACCAAGCTTTATATATTCTTCACCCTGTTTAATTTTAAAATCCATTTTATTACCTTTTTCCGCTAAATCATCATTTATAATTCAATTCTAATATATAGATGTATTGATATTGATTGGAAGGATGATATACAGGTAGCTCTCCTCCGCATCCTTAATAACGCATGGGCTCTTTGAATCGTACATATAGATGTTAACTGTCTCGTCATCGATAACACGAAGAGCATCCATAAGGAATTTTGGATTGAAGCCGATGATTATCTCTTCACCTTCCTTGCTGATTTCAAGTTCTTCGTTAAGGGAACCGATATTTGTATCAACTCTGAGATACATATTGTTATCATTCTTAACACTTACAACGATAGGCTTCTTGTCTGTCTCCTGGATGAAGATTGAAGCTCTGTCGATTATTGCCATGAGATCCTTCTTATTAGCCTTAACAACAATCTTATAATCGATTGAAAGCATCTGGCTTATCTTGAAATACTCGCCATCGATAAGTCTTGAAACAACTCTTGTATCGCCAAACTCGAAGAGAACATGATTATCTGAGAAGAATATTGATACTTCATCATCTATTCCTCCGTTAAGAATCTTGCTTATCTCCTGAAGAGTCTTGCCCGGAATAACAACACTGACATCCGGATTATCATTCTTAAGAGCTATATTTCTTATAGAAATTCTGTGACCATCAAGTGAAACCACAGAAAGGTTATTATCCTTTACTGAAAAATATTCACCGGTCATAAGTCTTGTATTTTCATTATCGGAAATAGAGAAAATAGTCTGTCTGATAATATCTCTGAGAGTCATCTGCGATATCGTAATGCTTTTTTCCTTCTCGATTGTAGGAAGATAAGAGAAATCCTCTCCTGATCTGCAAGGAACTACGGCCTTGGTCTTCTCACAATAAACTGTGGTCTTATAATCAGAATTGGTTTCGATATCAATCTCACTTTCAGGAAGCTTTCTTACTATATCAGAGAAGAACTTAGCTTCAAGAGCTATCTTTCCTTCTTCAAGGATAGTTCCATCTATATAAGTTTCTATACCAAGCTCAAGGTCATTTGCTATAAGCTTGATTCTTCCACCCTCAGCCTCTACAAGTATGCACTGAAGTATAGGCATTGTAGTCTTGCTTGATACAGCCTTGGATACTGTATTTATTCCTGCTGAAAGATCTGATTTTTTACATTTGATACGCATACGGCGACTCCTTTATTTATTAAATAGTTTTTAGTAACAGTAGTAATAGGGATTGTTGATATGTTGAAATATGCTTTAACCCCTTATTCCATAAGGATTCTCTTGTTTATTAATCCTGTTTGGTCGTTTATGACAAAAATTTAGTTAATGTTAATTATTAATATTTGGTTTACATAAATACAAAAATAATTGTTTTTCAATTTACTTATCAACAATTAATTGTCAGAATACTTATATTTATCAAAAATTGTTAATTAACATGTTGAAAACTTTTTTGATAACTTGTATTTAGCCTTGAGGACTCAGCTTTTTGATGATGACATCAACAACAGTTGTCTTGAACTGAGGATCCTCTTTGATTTTATCTTCTATCTTCTTAATACTGCAGTAAACGGTTGCGTGATCCTTACCTCCGATGGTATCTCCGATCGATTGGAGACTTCTGTCGGTAAGATTTCTGCAGAGATACATAACAAGCTGCCTTGCAACTGCTATATCGGCACTTCTCTTCTTGGATTTGATATCCTCAATCGAAATGTCCATATGTTCAGCAACTGTTGAAAGTATCAGATCAGGTGTAATAACAACATTTGTAGGTTCCTTTGATATAAGATCCTTAAGTGTGTCCTTTGCCAGTTCTTCTGTGATATTGAGATTCATAAGCTTTGCATAAACACTTATCTTATTTAAGGCACCTTCAAGCTCTCTTACGTTTGATACTATATTTTCTGCAATATAATTAAATACTGAATCAGGAATATCTGTCAGTCCGTTCAGCTCAGCCTTGTTACGAAGGATGGCCATACGTGTTTCATAATCAGGAGCATGAATATCGATAGGAACACCCCACTCAAATCTTGAACGCAGCCTTTCCTCAAGTGATTTGATTTCCTTTGGAGGCTTATCTGAAGATATGATTATCTGTTTTTTAGCTTCATACAGATAATTGAAGGTGTTGAAAAACTCCTGCTGAGTTCTCTCACGACCTATGATCTCCTGAATATCATCTATAAGAAGAACGTCAACTCTTCTGTATTTATCTCTGAATTCATCAGTTTTATTCTTCTGGATAGCATCAATGATATCATTTGTAAATATCTCTGAAGTTGTATAAAGAACGTTGGTATTATCATCGTTCTGAAGTATGTAATGTGCTATCGACTGCATAAGGTGAGTCTTGCCGAGTCCGGAACCACCGTAGATAAACAGCGGATTGAAATTATCCTGACAAGGAAGATCCGCAACAGCCAGGCAGGTTGCATAAGCATGTCTGTTACTGTCACCGACGATAAAGTTCTCAAAGGTATATTTCGGATTGAGATTTGAACGCTTAACTGCGTTATAATAACTCTCGCTGTACTGGCGATGAAGTTTCTGCTCGATGTCATCAAGATTGCCCTCATTATGTGGAAGGAAGCTTTCCTTCTCATCAATAATGATATTTACCTCTGAATCATTCAGAATCTCTCTGATAGCTGAAAGAAGAAATATGTCATAGCCCTTCTTGTGAAGGTAGTCAACACCATGCTTTCCTCTCTTCTCATCCACAAAAAAATAAACTGTATTATCTTCAACCTTGAATATCTCAAGAGTCCTGATCCAGGTGTCTATGATAATCTTGGATACATCGTAATCAGTTTCCAGTATATGTAATATATCATCCCATTTTTCTTTAATAATCTGTTCCATAACTATGTAGTGTTCAAGCCTTTCATTTCTTTGTAAAGTCGGAATAACCCCATTAGATATAATACATCAAAATGGCAAAATAAACAAGTATTTGCTGACTTATGAAGCAGGTTTTGAATGGCATTTTTTAGTACTTATAAAGCAGCTTATGTAAAGTGTTTTTTAGTCATATTATGTAGACAAAACAGTAAGTCACAAAAGAACGATAATGCGCCATATTTCCTGTTTTCCAACTTATTAATCAACAGAAAAACTATAAGTTATCAACAATTTATCAACAAAATGTTGATAAAATTACGTAAACTAACAAGATTTTTACAAATTTTGTGGATAACTTTTCCTTAAAATAGCACGGATTTTCTTGACTTTTCGTCGATTTTTTAATAGAATGTGACTTGGTTTTTGTCTTTATGTTTTCTTATATATAAGTTTATAGTGATGTCAGATTGATAATATGTTTCATTTTTATTCGGTTTGTCTTTTGAGAAGCAGTTATCAAAGAGGTCATTTATGATCATAAATTAAGAACATTAGATAATAACAAATATATTTTGAAAGGTAGGTGTTAAGACATGAAGATGACATTTCAGCCAAAGAACAGACAGAGATCCAAGGTTCATGGATTCAGAAAGAGAATGAGTACTGCAAATGGTCGTAAGGTTCTTTCAGCAAGAAGAGCTAAAGGAAGAAAGTCTATTTCAGCCTAAGACCACATTTTAAGTGGTCTTTTTAAGTAGCGGATACCTTACATAAACGGTGAGTGAGGTAAGTAAGGAATGAGAAATATCATTTCACTTAAAAACTACAGAGAGTTTGGCAGGGTCTATGACCAAAAGGAATCGTTTGCCAATAAGTATTTAGTGATGTACCTGGCCGCCAATTCGCCGGGTTACAGTAGAATCGGAATCTCTGTAAGTAAAAAGGTTGGCAACAGTGTCGTAAGGCACAGGATCACACGTCTGATCCGCGAAAGCTACAGATTAAATAAAGATAACTTGAAAAGTGGTTATGATATTGTTGTCATAGCCAGACCGGCTGCAAAAGGATGCAGATATTCCGACATAGAGGGAGCTTTTCTCCATCTTTGCAGATTGCATCACCTGATTGCGGATAATTCCGGTAAAGATTGATCTATTGTATTTCGTTTTGTTTTTCGGAAAGATCAAGAATGAATAAAGTTTGTATTTGTTTAATTAAATTTTACAGAAAACATATTTCACCGTTAAAAGGACACGGAACCTGCAGATTTTATCCTACCTGCTCGGCTTATGCCATAGAGTGTTATAAAAAATATAATTTCTTTAAAGCAACAGGTCTTGCAGTTTGGAGAATAATAAGATGTAATCCTTTCAGTAAGGGAGGATATGATCCGGTTCCATAGGAGAAAAACATGCTTTTAATTAAGAAAACAGGTATACTTGCGCCTCTTTACAGCTTCATGGGATGGATAATGAATACCATCTATAATATGCTCAATTCTCTGGGTATAGCAAATATAGGTGTTGCTATCATTATATTTACCATAGTTGTAAGACTTCTTATGTTTCCTCTTACCCTTAAGAGTACTAAGTCTTCAAAGATTCAGAAGTATTTACAACCTGAATTTAACAAGATAACAAAGAAATATAAGGGCAAGAAGGATCAGCAGTCCATGATGAAGCAGCAGGCAGAGGTAAGAGAGCTTCAGCAGAAATACGGAATCAAGATGACTTCCGGATGTCTCACATCTCTTATCCAGCTTCCTATCTTCTTCTCACTTTATTGGGTTATCAGAAACATTCCTTCATATGTTACGAAGATCCACACTTTATTTGAGCCTATAGCAGCACAGATAAAGGAAGCTGTTTCATATGATTCATTCAAGGAGTTTCTTAATAATTCAAAAATCATTGTTGAAAACGGTGCGCTTACCAAGAGTACATACGGTACAGGTGAAGGCATAATTGATGCTCTTTACAAATTTACGAGTTCAGCATGGGATAATTTCAGTGATACAGTACTGAATCTTAGTTCAAATCAGGATAATATTATCAGAATTAAGAATGCCAATTCATTCTTTGGTATCAACCTCGCAGAGGCACCTGGCTTTAAGATTTCTATAGCACTTATTATTCCTATTGCTGCTCTTATTTTCCAGTATCTCAGTACTATGAGTATGCAGAAGCAGCAGGTTGTTACTGATGCAAGTCAGGAAGCAACAATGCAGACCATGAATAAGTTCATGAAGATCATGCCTATTTTCTCTTTCATCATCTGTATGACAGTATCAGCCGGTGTTGGTATTTACTGGGCAGTCGGTGCAGCAATCAGCTGGTTAACGACGGTTGCAACCAATGCATACTATAATAAGGTTGATATGGAAAAGATCATTGAGAAGGCTATGGCCAAGGCAGAGATCAAGAATGCCAAGAGAAAGGCAAGTGGTAAGAAGACCTTCATGGAGCGTCTCACGGAAAATGCTGCAGCCCAGCAGGAAGCCAGAGAGAAAAATGCTAACATGGAAAAATTCGGGGGTGCAAGACTTAAAAATTACACTTCTACTACATCAACTCAGTCAAAGGACAATGTTAAATACAGACAGGGAAGTATTGCCGCAAAGGCCAATGCAATGAGGCAGTACAATGATAAGGAGAGTAAATAATAATGGAATTTAAGGAGTTTAGAGCTAAGTCAGTTGAAGATGCACTTACAGCTGCTGCTCTTGAGTTTTCGGTAGCAAGTGATGAGCTTGAAACCGAAATAGTAGATAGAGGAAGTACAGGCTTTCTCGGTCTTGGCTCAAAGCCTGCTATTATAAAGGCAAGAGTCAAGAATGATATTACTCGTGACACCAAGGAATATCTGGAGAAGATATTTGCGGCAATGGAAACAGAGGTTTCTATTGAGATTCAGTATGACAAGGAAGGCGATACCATGGATATCGACCTTGAGGGACCGGAGATGGGAATCCTCATCGGTAAGCGTGGACAGACACTTGATTCTCTTCAGTATCTTGTAAGCCTCTTTGTTAATAAGAAGAGCGAGAGCTATATCAGAGTAAAACTCAATACAGAGAATTATCGCGAGAGACGTAAGGAGACACTTGAGAATCTTGCTAAGAATATCGCATTCAAGGTTAAGAGAACAAGAAAGTCATTTACTCTTGAGCCGATGAATCCTTATGAGAGAAGAATAATCCATTCAACACTTCAGAATGATAAGTTCGTAGCAACCAAGAGTGAGGGTGAAGAGCCATATCGTAAGGTTGTTGTTTTCCTGAAGAAGGGAAATAAGAGCGGCGGAAGAAAGAAGGATTATAACAAGGATTATACAAAGAATGTTGTAAAGGAAGAAAAGCCTAAGAAGCCGGCATATGATTACGGTGATTATGACATCTCCGAGATTAATGCAGAAACAGCTATCGACGCAGCAGCAAACCTTCAGAATGCAATTGCTGAAGAGAAAGCTGAAGCATAAGGACTTTATAACAAAGTATACGCAATAAAAGAGAGGATGGAATTTCCATCCTCTCTTTTTAATGTACCTAGGCGGATTCGAACCGCCGGCCTTCCGCTTAGGAGGCGGACGCTCTATCCTGCTGAGCTATAGATACATATGCTTTCGCAACAATGGTTATTTTATATTAATTATTAATGCACGTCAAGATGTATTATTCATTATGCTACGAGACATGCCGACAAAACACGATTCATAGAATGATGCGCATTATGTTAAAAGTTGATGTAACCTTGCAACCACACAACTCCGCGGAAGCGGCGACCAACTTCAGGTTCACCGTTCAGATCAAGAGAATTGATGTAAACATCTATGTGGTATTCATTACATTGAAGAGTCATCCTGACAACTTCTTCCCCGGATAATCTGTTTTTTATAACAGCGTAATCCTCTATGATTCCAACGATATCGTATGCCTCGCAATCAATTCCGTAAGGGATCATGGTTGTATCAACAACAGATAGAATATCCTCACGAAGAGCTTTATTATACATATCATTCTTCAGATCGAGAGACATTATTGCAAGATCTTCGATAGCTGTTTCATCACCGCTCTTGGCAAGCTCAACAAGACGCATTCTGTTAATATGCTGTTTCTTGATCTTAAGATCCTCTTCCTTATCTCTGTTTATCGGAAGAAGGATGGTTCCGCTTCCCGAAAGACCCGCAAGCATACAGGTTTCAATATAAGGAACCTTCTGCATCCATTTAAGATGAACAAAATCAGCTATATTCTGAAGATAAAAAATAACACTTATTGTCAGTTCATCAATAATACCATCGTAGGATTCGTTTGAAATATGCTTTTCTATACGTAGATCCACCAGCTTGGTCAGTCTTGTTGGTGCAGCAAAAGGAAATACATGCTCGATACTGATACGCTGTGTAGGATCGATCTCTCCGATAAGAGTGATACCTATCCCATCACCGAATTCCTTATCAAGCTGTATGATACTTCTGCCCAGATCAACTGACGCAGTTGTTTTTCTGTCCGGAGAGGCCATAGCGTCCCTGTACAGATTCTCCAGTTGAAAACGTGATTTAATTTTACTGAAGCCGATGGCTCTGTATAAATTATGCATTTGGAACAAGCTTCTCCTTACCGCCCATGTATGGTCTGAGAACTTCAGGGATATTTACTGATCCGTCTGCATTGAGGTTGTTCTCAAGGAAAGCGATAAGCATTCTTGGAGGAGCAACAACAGTATTGTTAAGAGTATGAGCAAGATATTTATTTCCGTCCTTACCCTTAACTCTGATCTTAAGTCTTCTAGCCTGAGCATCACCGAGATTTGAGCAGCTTCCAACTTCGAAATACTTCTTCTGTCTTGGAGACCATGCTTCAACATCGAAGGATTTAACCTTAAGATCTGCAAGGTCACCGGTACAGCACTCGATAGTTCTTACAGGAACATCAAGTGTACGGAAGAGTTCAACAGTATAGCTCCAAAGCTTGTTGAAGAAATCCATTGATTCCTCAGGCTTACAGATAACGATCATCTCCTGCTTCTCAAACTGATGAATTCTGTAAACGCCTCTCTCCTCAAGACCATGAGCACCCTTCTCCTTACGGAAGCAAGGTGAATAGCTTGTAAGAGTAAGAGGAAGACTCTCTTCATCAACCATTGTATCGATAAAACGTCCGATCATTGAATGCTCACTTGTTCCGATAAGGTAGAGATCCTCTCCTTCAATCTTATACATCATGGCATCCATTTCATCAAAACTCATAACGCCTGTAACAACGTTGCTTCTGATCATAAATGGAGGAATACAGTAAGTAAATCCCTTGTTGATCATGAAATCTCTTGCATATGTAAGAATAGCTGAGTGAAGTCTTGCGATGTCTCCAATCAGATAATAGAAACCGTTACCTGCAACCTTACGTGCTGCATCAAGATCGATTCCTGCAAGACGCTCCATAATTTCTGTATGATAAGGAATTTCAAAATCAGGAACAACAGGCTCACCGAACCTCTCGATTTCAACATTCTCAGAATCATCTTTTCCGACAGGAACTGAAGGATCAACTATATTTGGAATGGTCATCATGATCTTCTTGATCTTCTCATCAATTACCGGCTTCTCTTCTTCAAGCTTGGCAAGACGAGCTGCATTTTCAGCAACCTGTTTCTTTGCTGCTTCAGCGCCTTCCTTATCACCCTTGGCCATAAATGCACCAATCTGCTTAGATATAGCATTTTTCTCGCCTCTGAGTCTGTCAGCCTCTGCCTGATTTGCACGAGCTTCTTTATCAAGTTCGATTACTTCATCAACAAGAGGAAGCTTACGATCCTGGAATTTCTTCTTAATATTTTCTTTTACTATGTCGGGATTCTCCCTGAGAAATTTGATGTCTAACATTTTTTATTCTCCTTATAATAATTTGAATCGTGATTATTTGTTATCAGATTGATTAAACTCAATTGATTATTATTGTGTTAATAACCATTGAATTGAGTTAATGTCATAAATATTAGTGTTTTATGCAAGTATAGTATTTATAAATATGAATAGTATTAATTTATATAATTATAATGGATGATTATGCTCTTGATGTTATATATCATATGAATCATCTTCCAGCGGAGTTGTCAGAAGAGCAATTTCGTCTTCGACAGTCATAGCCTTTTTGAGAGCTTCCTTCTCTTCTTCCGAAAGAGTAATATATGATTCACCTTTTATTATTTCCTTGGCATAAGTGAAGCAGCCTTCCTTGCTATGCATGGCATTTATTACTACACCGGAATAATTATTATTCAGTATAGCAAGTGAAAAACTCAGCTCGCCTGCCATATCATTAAAAGCATCGTATTTTTTCAGACCAATCTTGGAATAACAGGAATCAACATGTGCTTTGGATTCTTTGTGCTCCTTGCTGATCCTCTTCGCCATCGCCTTGACCTTATCCATCTCCTTGAATCTTGTAAATACTATTTCTTCAAGATCCTTGCCCTTTTTACCGCTCATTATTGTGTAATACTTGCGGTTCATATCAAGAAGCTTTCTGAAAGTAAGTATGAAAAGTATTCCAAGGATAACGATGAATGCCAGGAGTATTCCGATAACGATCTCTATACGCATCCCAAATGCTTTTGCATATAATATCATTTGATGCTCCTTCCGAATCTAATATATGGTATTATTCATGATCATGAATCCCATATACGCAGTTATGATCATGATAACAACTGTTATTATGTAGTATAATTCATGATCAGATTATTTAGCACTATAAAGGAGTGTTGTAATTCTGTCAAGTTCATCGGTGGATGAGTATTCAATTTCGATAGTACCTTTGCCACCCTTCTTGGATTTGATCTTGGTCTTGGCACCGAGAACATTTTTAAGGCGTTCTTCTATTGATTTATATATGAAGGAATCGTCCGGAGCAGGATTCTTCTTAGCTTTAAGAATCTTCTCTGCACCATCATTTATACTCTTAACGAACTGCTCTGTTTCACGAACCGACATCTTGTTGTCAAATACAAGCATTGCAGCTTCGTACTGTACTTCAGGATCTTCGAGACCTATAAGGCATCTGGCATGACCGGTTGTTATCATATCATCAACAAGCATCTGCTGAACCTTGTCACAAAGCTTGAGAAGACGAAGTGAGTTGGTGATGGTTGTTCTGCTCTTGGAAACCTTGTCTGCTACTTCATCCTGCTTCAGATTGTAAGATTCTATAAGCATCTGATAAGCTTTCGCTTCTTCAATCGGATTAAGATCTTCACGCTGAAGGTTTTCAATCAATGCAACCTCAAGTACCTGCTGATCAGTATAATCTCTCTCAATTACAGGAACTTCCTTAAGTCCGGCAAGCCTTGCTGCACGCCATCTTCTTTCTCCGGCAATTATCTCGTAGAAGTTACCTCTCTTCATTACTATAATAGGTTCGATGATGCCGTACTGCTTAATTGAATCAGCAAGCTCGTTAAGTGCATCTTCATCAAATTCTCTACGAGGCTGTGATTTGTTAGGCTCAACATCAGTAATCTTAACAAACTTTTCTTTCTGAACTTCAACTTCTTTTACTACTTCTTTAACAACCTCTTTGGTTACAATCTTTACCTCCGGCTTTGCTGAAGGATTTGAAGATTCATCAGAAGCTGACTTTTTAGAATCACTCTGCTTTTTGGAAGCAGCTTTATTTGTTTCCTTCTTAGGTTCTCCGGTTGGGATGAGGCTTTCCATACCCATTCCAAGACCTCTTCTCTTTGTCATCATAACCTCCTCTAAAATATAATACGAACATATGTTCTATATTTCTATAAAAACAATTTGTTTTTCATAACCTCTTCTGCAAGATTTCTGTATGCCTGCGCACCGGTTGATCTTGAATCATATTTATTGATTGGCAAACCAAAGCTTGGGGCTTCCGCAAGTCTGACATTACGAGGAACAACAGTTTTATATATTATCTGATCCAGGTTATTTTGAACATTATCAACAACTTCCTGAGATAGATTATTTCTTGAATCATACATTGTAAATACAACGCCCTCAATCTGCAGATGTTTATTCAATTTCTTTTTGATAAGATCAATTGTATAAATTAACTGTGATAAACCTTCCAATGCATAGAATTCACACTGAATTGGTACAATTACAGTATCAGCAGCTGTCATTGCATTTACTGTAAGAATACCCAGAGCAGGTGGACAATCAATTATGATAAAATCATATTTTTTTCTGAGGTTCTTGATCGTCTTCTTTAAAATGTATTGCTTATCTTCTATATCTATGAAATCAATCTCTGCTCCTGCCAATTCTCTGCTGGCCGGTATGACATTAAGATTGTCAAAAACATTTATCAGAAGAGCTTCACCCAGATTACAATTACCACACATTGTATCGTAGATCGAATACTCTATTTCATTCTTATCAATTCCAAAACCACTTGTCATGTTTCCCTGAGGATCCATATCTATTGCAAGAACCTTACATCCTTTTTCAGCAAGACATGCGGCAAGATTTATCGAGGTGGTAGTTTTTCCAACTCCACCTTTCTGATTAGCAATTGCTATTATTCTTCCCATTTTTTATCCTCCATCATTATAATCCGGAGATTAAATCTCGTTTTGTAATTATAGCACTTTTGTTTTGAACATGCCATATAAAGATTATGAACTTTTGCAAATGTTTCACGTGAAACATTGTATTGAATTTATAGCTAAAGATATATTATAATGATAGCTATAGATTTAGACATAAAGGAGCGGAATTATAAATGAGAGATTTTGATGCTGTTGTTTTTGATATGGATGGAGTTATCTTTGATTCAGAACGAGCTGTAATCGCTTGCTGGGAAGAAGTTGCAAAGAAACATAATATTCCGGATATTGAGGCCTCCTGTATTGCTTGTACAGGAACAACTGAGAAGAAAACAAAGGAGATTATGCTTGATCGATATGGTGAAGATTTTCCATATGATGATTACAAGAAAGAAGCGTCTGTACTGTTTCATGAAAGATATGATAACGGAAATCTTCCGGTGAAAGCCGGAGTTAAAAATATACTTGAATATCTAAAGAGTAATAATAAGAAAATAGCACTTGCATCTTCTACCAGAAGGGCTGTTGTTGTTCAAGAATTGAAAGATGCAGGTTTCCTGGATTACTTTGATGAGTTGGTTTGTGGTGATATGGTTTCCAGATCTAAACCTGAACCGGATATATTTCTTAAAGCATGTGAGGTTTTAGAGGTTGATCCAACAAAATCTTATGCTATAGAAGATTCTTTTAATGGAATTAGAGCAGCTTTTGCAGGTAAACTTATGCCTATTATGGTTCCTGATATGTTGCAGGCTGATGATGAGATGAAAGAATTAGCTGTCACTGTTGTTCCAAGTTTAAATGATGTTATTAGTTATTTGGACGAATGATTTTAATTATATATCTTGAAATACATATATAATATATGAATAATAAAAAAATGGGCAAATACATCGAAATATTTGCCCATTCTTTTATTATGATTGAATTATTGAAATGTTTCACGTGAAACATTACATCTGTTCTACAACACCAATTCCGAGAAGATCAAGAGCATCTCTTAAGGTCTTTCTTGTAATCTTAACGAGAGCAAGGCGAGAGTTCTTAACATTTTCATCTTCAACATTAATTCTATTAACTGTATAGAATTTGTTAAAGGCTTGAGCAACATCAACTGAAAATCTTGCAACAATTGATGGCTCATACTTCTCTGAAGCATCCTTAACAACATCAGGAAATCTGTTTATCTCTTTGAGAAGATCGATTGATGCATCATCTGAAAGGATTGAATAATCTATAGATGATGTATCAATAGTGTTGAGCTTATCATTATCTGAAGCTGAATCTTCAATATCATATGCTTTTCTAAGAATACTTGAGCATCTTGCATATGTATACTGAACATAAGGACCTGTTTCACCATCAAAGTTAAGAAGCTTTTCCCAACGGAAGCTTACATCTTTAATTCTCTGGTTATATAAATCATTAAATATAACAGCTCCAACACCGACAATTCTTGCAACTTCGTCCTTATCTGCAAGATCAGGATTCTTTTCATTAATGGTATCTTTGATCTTAGATATAGCTTCGAGGAGAATATCCTCTGCATAAATAACATTTCCATCTCTTGTAGAAAGCTTTGCACCATCAAGACTTACAAGACCATATGGAATATGAACGAGCTGATCTTTAGCCCATTCATTTCCGAGAAGTTCAACTACCTTGAATACCTGAGCAAAGTGAAGCTTCTGCTCCTGGCCAGTAACATAAAGTGCCTTAACAAAATTGTATGTGTTCTTACGATAGAAGATAGCTGCAAGATCTCTGGTTGCATAAATAGAAGAACCATCATTTTTGAGGATAAGACATGGAGCCATATTGTATTCTTCAAGGTCAACGATCTTGGCACCTTCACTTTCGGTAAGAAGATTTGCATCAGTGAGCTTCTTAACGATATCATCAGTCATATTTCTATAGAAGCTTTCACCTGTA